>JAFGNC010000381.1 GCA_016927175.1 Gammaproteobacteria bacterium
GCGGCTTCAACGTGCTGCTGCGACAGCGGCAACCGCACGACGAACTCGCTGCCGCGGCCGAGCCCGTCGCTGTGCGCGGCGACGCTGCCGCCGTGCAGCTCCGCGAGCCGCTTGACGAGGGACAGGCCGAGACCCAGCCCCTCGTCGCCGCGGGCGTCGTCGACGCGCATCGAGCGGTCGAACAGTTTCGGCAGCGCCTCGGGCGCGATGCCGATGCCGTTGTCACGCACGCGGATCGTCGCCTCGCCGGCGTCGCGCTCGAGGTCGAGCTCGATCCGCCCGCCCGACGGCGTGAACTTGGCCGCGTTGTTCAGCAGGTTCGTGACGATCTGCGACAGGCGCACGGCGTCGCCGTCGACGTCGAGCGGCCCCTCCGGAAGCCGCGTCACGACTTTGTGCCCGCGGGACGCGAGCAGCGGTCCGCTCGTCTCGAGCGAATGCCGGATCACTCCGCGCAGGTCGAGCCGCTCGGTCTTCAGCACGATCTTGCCGGTCGTGATGCGGGAGGTGTCGAGCAGATCGTCGACGAGCCGCGTCAGGTGGTGCAGCTGCCTTTCCGCCGTGCGCCTCAGGTCGCGGAGCCGGTCGTCCTCCGGCAGCAGCCGCCCCATCAGCTCGAGGGCGGTGCGCATCGGGGCGAGCGGATTGCGCAGCTCGTGCGCCAGCATCGCCAGGAACTCGTCCTTCTGCCGATCGGCGTTCTCGAGCGCCTGCTCCGCGAGCTTGCGCTCCGTGATGTCGATGATCGAGCCGATGTAGCCTTTGAACCTGCGGCCGGGACCGAACCTCGGCGTGGCGGCATTGATGACCCAGCGGTACTCGCCGTCGTGGCGGCGCACGCGAAGCTCCACGCGAAACGGCTCGCGGCGCTCCTGCGCGGCGCGAAAAGCCTGCCTGTAACCGGCGCGATCGTCCGGATGCAGCGCGTCGCACCAGCCCTGGCCGAGCGCTTCGGAGGTGCTCTGGCCGGTGAACTCGTACCAGCTGCGGGACAGGAACGTGCATGCGCAGTCCGGCGACGTGACCCACACCATGAACGGCGCGTTGTCGGCCATCTGCCGAAAGCGCGCCTCGCTCTCCCGCAGCTGCGCCTCCGCGGCGCGCCGCTCCGTCGTCTCCTGCACGACGGCAGCGAGACCGACGACGTCCCCGCGCACGCGCAGCGGGAAGAAGTCCTCCTTCCACGAGCGCTTCTCGCCCGGCTTCGCCGGCGTCTCCCCGCGCACTTCCACGTTGAGCGACGGTTCGCCCGTCTCGAGAACCTGCCGCAGAAGCCGCTCGAGCTCGTCGAGGTCTTCAAGGCCCGGCAGCAGCTCCGGCAGGCGCTTGCCGATGTGGGCGTCGACGGGCAGGCCGTTCATCTCGGCGAGGCCCGCATTGATCCGCTGCAGCCGCAGATCCCGGTCCCAGACAGCCATCCCTATCGGCGCCGACGCGAAGATCGCGTCGAGCAGCGCGCTCGCCTCCCGCTCCTTGTCGTGCAGGCGCCGCGCTTCGAGCTCTGCGTTCTTTCGCTCGGTGATGTCAGTGATGACGCCGATCCAGCAGCGGATCTCGCCGTCGTCGTGCAGCAGCGGCAGCGCCCGGGCCCGAACCCAGCGCCACTCGCCGCTCGCATGGCGCAGCCGCACTTCGGCGTCGATCGGCGTCGCGTTCGCGAGCGCGGCGGCCCAGTTCGAAAGCGCGCGCTCGCGGTCGTCCGGGTGCAGAGCGTCCGCCCAGCCCAGCGGCTCGGAGCGGTCGACTTCGCGGCCCGTGAATTTGCGCCAGGAATCTGCGCCCTCGGCGATCCGGCCGCTGGCGTCGGCGGTCCACAGGATCTGCCCGGACTCGGCGAGCAGCGTCTTGAAGCGGTGATCCTCGGCGGCCTTTCTTTCGGTGATGTCCACCATGATGCCGAGCGCGCGCGTCGCCCGGCGCTCGCCGCCGACGTCGTCGAACAGCGTTCGGCCCTTGACGAGGACCCACCGGACTTGCCCGTCGCCGCGCACGATGCGGTGCTCGGTCTCGACGCGGCCGTCGCCGGCCGGATCGTGCGCGCGGCGGATCGCCGCCTCCACGCGCTGGCGATCCTCGGCGTGAACGTGAGAAGGCACGTCGAGCTCGGCACCTGTCACGCCGTCGCGCGGTCGCGCGAGGATGTCGAACAGCTCCGGCGACCACCACGTCCGGTTCGCCACCAGGTCGATATCGAATACCCCGAAAGGCGCGACTGCAGCGGCATCTCGCAACGCGCGGTCGCCATGCTCGTCGATGCTGTCAGCGGACGCGCTGGACGTGGTCTCGCTGGACATTCGTTCCGCCTTGTCCTGGTGGATCGAGTATAGCCCCGGGCACGCCTCAGCGAGCAACGGCTCTGCGGGAATCCGCAACGTCGCCCCCGGCGCCGCCCGGACGCCGGCTTGCGCGGCGACGGCGGCCGAATTACTGTCGGGAAGATTTCGAGCGGAGGACGATCATGACCACGAGCGGCGCGCGCCGGTTCCCATCTGATCCCGATACAGCTTCGTCCGACGCGATGCGTCCCCGGGCGCTGCGTAAAGTCGCAGTCGCCGTGGCAGCCGTGTCGGCGGCGTATCTCTTCGCGCCCGAGGGGCAGGCTCAGGCGCCCGGCATCGAGCTCGACGCGGACGACATCGGCGGCGTGGTGACCGGCGGAAACGGCGCCGAAGCCGGGGTCTGGGTCATCGCCGAGACGGACGATCTCGATACTCGTTTCGCGCGCATCGTCGTGACGGACGATGCCGGCCGGTACGTCGTGCCGGATCTGCCCGACGCCGACTTCTCCGTCTGGGTCCGCGGCTACGGGCTGGTCGACTCCGATCGGGTGCCGGCGCGGCCGGGCGATCGCGTGGACCTGACGGTCAGCGCGGCCGAGGATCCGGCCGTCGCGGCGCAAACCTATCCGGCGGCCTATTGGTATTCGTTGATGAAACTGCCCGCCGAAAGCGAGGTCGCCCACCTGCCCGGCGGACTGAACCAGTACGTCGCGTCGATGAAGAACCTCGCCTGCGTCGGCTGTCACCAGCTCGGGCAACGGTCGACCCGGACGATTCCCGATGCGCTCGGCACGTTCGACAGCTCCGTCGACGCGTGGACGCGGCGGCTGCAGTCCGGCCAGGCCGGCGGCCAGATGATCGGCATCGCGGCGGGTCAGCTCGGCGGCGTGCCGATCCGTTATCTCGCGGACTGGACGGATCGCATCGCCGCCGGCGCGCTGCCGCGGATGCAGCCGGAACGGCCGAGCGGCGTCGAGCGCAACGTCGTCGCGACCGTGCGCGACTGGGCGAACGAGAAGGTCTACATGCACGATCTGTCGTCCACCGACCGGCGCGACCCGACCGTCAATGCTCACGGCAGGATCTACGGCGCGCCGGAGCTCAGCACGGACGAGTTCCCGATCCTCGATCCGGTCGCGAACACGGCGACGAGCTTCCATGCGCCGGTCCGCGACGAGGACACGCCGACGACGGCCGAGACGCCGCCGGTGCAGCCTTCGCCGTACTGGGGCGACGAGATCATCTGGGACAGCCAGGCGAACGCGCACAACCCGATGTTCGATCACACCGGCCGCGTCTGGTACACGGCGAGGATCCGCGGCCCGCAAAACCCGGCATTCTGCCGCGAGGGCTCCGACCATCCGTCGGCGAAGCTGTTTCCGACCGAAAGAAGCGGCCGGCACCTCGCCGTCTACGATCCCGAAACCGAGGACTACACGTTCATCGATACGTGCTTCTCCACGCACCACCTCCAGTTCGCCTACGACGAGGACCACACGCTGTGGACCAGCGGCGGCGGCGAAGTCGTCGGCTGGCTGAACACGCGGGTGTTCGACGAGACGGGCGACGCGGCGCAGGCGCAGGGCTGGACGGCAATCGTGCTCGACACGAACGGCAACGGCCGCCGCGACGAGTACGCCGAGCCGGACGAGCCGCTCGACCCGGCCAGGGACAAGCGCATCAGGAACGGCTTCTATGCCGTGATGCCGAACCCGGCCGACGGCTCGATCTGGGGCTCCAGCATCGGCTACCCCGGCGCCATCGTGCGCATCGATCCCGGCTCGAATCCGCCGGAGACCGCGCTGGCCGAGATCTATACGCCGCCGCTGCCGGGGTACGGCGTGCGCGGCGCCGACATCGACAGCAACGGCGTCGTCTGGGTGTCGCTCGGCAGCGGCCACCTCGGCGAGTTCGACCGCAGCAAGTGCGAAGGGCCGCTGAACGGGCCCGAAGCCACCGGCGGTCACTGTCCCGAAGGCTGGACCCTGCACCGTTATCCGGGACCGGGGTTCGACGAGCGGCCGGAGGAAAGCGTCGAGTCGAGCTACTACAGCTGGGTCGACCAGCACGATACGCTCGGTCTCGGGGAGGACGTGCCGATGTCCACCGCGAACCTGTTCGACGGCGTGCACGCGCTGGTCGACGGAGAGTTCGTGACGCTGCGCATCCCCTACCCGCTCGGGTTCTACTCGAAGGGATTCGACGGACGCATCGACGATCCCGACGCCGGCTGGAAGGGACGCGGGCTATGGGTGCCGAGCGGGGATCGGACGCCGTGGCTGATGGAAGGCGGCAAGGGGAATCGGCCGCTGGTCGTGCATTTTCAGGTGCGGCCGGACCCGCTGGCGAAATAGGTCAGTCGCCCACTCCGCATCGGACGCGCTGGCGAAGCAGGTCAGTCCGCCCACGTCACATCGGACGTCGGCAGCGGCCGCAGCGCGGCGCGCTCCCCGATGTCCACCCAGGGCTTGACCAGCACGCGGTCGACGTAGAAGTAGACCGGCGCGATCGCGTGCGCGTCGAGCAGGCGGCGCTCGGCCTGCTGCAGCAGCTCGAAGCGGCGCCGCGAGTCGAGCTCCGCATGCGAGCGTTCGAGCAGTTCGTCGTAGACGGGATCGGCGAAGCCGACGAAGTTGTTCGGCGAATCGCTCTTGAATATCTCCAGGAACGCGTACGGGTCGTCGAAGTCCGCGCGCCAGGACAGGCGCGCGACGTCCCAGGCCGACGGATCGCGCAGCGTCTGCAGGAACACGCCGAACTCCTGGTTCGTCAGCTCGGTCTCGACACCGAGGGCCTGGCGCCACATCGACGTCACGGCGACCGCGATGCGGCGGATCGCGTCGCTCGTGTTGTACAGCACGCGCAGCTTCGGCAGCGGCTCGGCGGCGTCCTCGAGCAGCGCGCGCGCGGCCGCGTCGCGCGCCGGCTGATCGAGGCTCGCGAACTCGAGCCGCGCCGGCTCGTAGCTGCCGAACATCGGCGGCACGAAGGAATACGCGGGCGGCTGATCCTGCTCCGTGACCTCGCTGACGATGACTTCGCGCATGATCGTCGCCGACAGCGCCTCGCGCAGCTTCGGCGCGTCCGCGAGCGGCCCTTCGCGCAGGTTGAAGGCGAAGTACAGCGTGTCCTTGTACGGCCGGCGATGCAGCTCGTCCGGAAACTGCTCCCGCGCGATGCCCATGCCGGAAGCCGGCACGACGTCGGTCATGTCGATCTGCCCGACCCGGTATGCGGTGAACTGCGCGAACTGCTCCTCGAACGGCACGTAACGCACGCGCTCGACGGCGCCGGGCGGCGACGGCGGATGGTAGGGATTGCGGACCAGCTCGACATACTGCTGCTCGAGCCGCTGCGCCAGCATGAACGGCCCGTTCGACACGAGGTTGCCGGCGCGCGTGAACTCGCGGGCGAAGCGGTCGATGCTTTCGGCGTGCAAAGGTGCCGTCGCCGCGTGCGTCAGCACGGACAGCAGATACGGCGCCGGGTACGCGAGCTCGATCTCGAGCACGTGTTCCGCCGCGGCGCGCACGCCGAGCGTCTCCGGCGGCGCCTCGCCGGCGCTGATCGCAGCAGCGTTCGCGACCATGGAGAGCAGCGCTGCATGAGGCGATGCCGTCGCGGGATCGACGAGCCGGCGCAAAGACCAGACGAAGTCTTCCGCCGTCACCGGTGTACCGTCGGACCAGCGGGCATCCGGGCGCAGCCGGAACGTGTACAGGAGCCCGTCGTCGCTGACGGACCACCGTTCGGCCGCGGCGGGCGCGATGCGCCCCTGCGCGTCGAGCCGAACGAGACCCTCGTACAGGTCGAGCAGCGCCGACGCGGCTTCGACCTGCAGCGAGAACTGCGGGTCGAGCGTTGCGATGTCGCCGGTCGTGCCGCGACGCAGCACGCGCTCGGCGTCCGGCGCGGACGAGTTGCAGGCTGCAAGGCCGAGCACGGCCGAAGCGATGCCGACCGCGGTCAGCCGCCGCGCGGCCCCGCGCAGGCGCCGCCGCAGGAGCGCTTCGACCGATCGTCGCGCTGCGCTCAAGTCCATCCGCTTGCCCCCCTCCCGCGAAAGCGCCCTCGCCGCCTCGATGCGCCGATGCTTTGGGCCGATGCTATGGGCCGATGCTATGGGCCGATGACCTCCAGCCCGCCCATGTAGCTTCTGAGCGCCTCGGGCACGCGCACCGACCCGTCCGCCTGCTGATAGACCTCGAGCACCGCGACGAGCGCCCGGCCGATCGCGACACCGGAGCCGTTCAGCGTGTGCAGCGGCTCGGGCTTGCCCGTATCGGGATTGCGCCACCGTGCCTGCATGCGCCTCGCCTGAAAAGCTTCGCAGTTGCTGCACGAGGAGATCTCGCGATA
>JAFGNC010000055.1 GCA_016927175.1 Gammaproteobacteria bacterium
CGGACGGCGTAGTGGCTCCGCGGCAATGTCCCGGTATGATCCGTACTGCACGGGCTCGATGAACGAGAGGCTATGGCGGCATGAGATCCTTACCCGAACCGGGCGGTCCCTACCTCGTCGGTAGCTGTAGTCACGAAATGCGTGATTTCGGCAGAGCTACTCACGTCCTCGACCAGAATCCGGGAAGAGAACTCTTCATCAAGCTGTGGTATCCGGCGGACCGATTCGCTTCGGAAACCTGCACGGTAGAGCGGCTGTGGGAACAGCTTCGGAGCGAACCCGACATCCCCGGCTTCGTAAGGCTTCTGTTACGTCCGGCTATGAACATGGCGACGCATTCGTATCGCGGCGCACCGTACTCCGCCGATGCGGGGCCCCCTCGGATACTGATCTACAGTCACGGCATGATCTCGTTCGCATCCGAGAACACTTCCCTGATGGAGCACCTGGCGAGCCGCGGATACACCGTGGTGTCCCTTCAGCACAAGGCGCAGCTGGCGGAGCTGCGGGCCCTCCAGAGAGGCCAGAGCGAGAAGGAGAAGCAGGAACAAAAGGCGTTGGAGCGGGAAATCAGGGCCTCCGCAGACGAGCAAAAGGCAGCGCTCTGGAAGCGGTATTACGGCATCGCTTCGAACACGAACCGGATCGTGGCGGGCAGGTCCGCCGACATCGGGTTCATCGTCGAAGGCATGGAATCACTGCTGGCCGCGGTGCCGGGGCTCGACGGCGCTTCCTCCGCAAAGGTCATTGGCGTGATCGGGCTGTCGCTCGGCGGCGCCGTCGCAACCGAGTACGCAAAAGGGGGCGGCGCAGGTGCGAGCTGTGTCGTAAACATGGACGGCGGGATCTACGGAACGCTGCTCGACGCGCCGATCGACGGCCAGTACCTGATGCTTTACAGCGAGCAGAACAGCGGCACCAACGAAGCGGCGCTCACCGTCAGTGGTACGGGAGCCTTGTCGACGAAAGCGATTCCCGGAACGAAGCATCTGAATTTCCACGATATCGCCGCCATATACCCGCTGATGAAGTGGCTGGGGATCATCGGGCCGGCTTCGCCGCAGGACGTGATCGAAATGCGGAACGAGTCGGTATCGGATTTCGTCTCCAAGGTTCAGGAACGTGCACGTGATTCGGAGCCTGACCATGCCGCCACGACAGGCATCGGGTGAAACTGATGAAAAACCTCTGCACAAGTCCGCGTCGTAAAGCGCGAGTCACCCTGGCTTCTTCCGTGGGACGCGAAGAGACTCGTCGACTCGTTGGTGGTACGAAGGCGATGATGCTGACGGCCGCATTCGGGCTTCACGACCCGCCGCCAGAGCAAAGAAGTGACAGGCTGGCATCGCAGCCCTGGACCTTCGAAGGAAGCGATTGCGACGGATTTTGATCCTGGCTGCAACGAGATGAATCGAGCACATTGCCGACGGCGGCGCTCGGCATTCCGTGACGCTGGCGAGCTGCCCCGGGTGCGCCGATGGCTCTAGCCGCCTGCATCGGAAGCGCGCAGTGACGGCGGTACTGAGGCAGGCGCGCCGGGACGACATCGCCGGCATGCATCGCGTGCGGCTGTCGGTCGCGGAGAACCGTCTGATCGCGCTGGTGATAACCGAATCGGACTACGTTGCCGCGATCGAGCAGACCGGCCGCGGCTGGGTCGTCGAGGACCAGGGCGAGATCGCGGCATTCGCAATCGGTAACGCGGCCACCGGCAATATCTGGGCACTGTTCGTCGATCCCGCCCACGAGCGCCGCGGACACGGCCGTCGGCTTCACGACACGATGGTCGATTGGCTGTGGTCTCAGGGCCTCGATCGGCTCTGGCTGACCACGGATCCGGGCACGCGAGCCGAAAGCTTCTACCGCGCCGCCGGCTGGCTCGAAGCCGGACGGGCCGGCGACGGATCGATACGCTTCGAGCTGGCGCGACACGGGAGCAGAAAAGGGCAAGTCCGATGAAAGCAAAGGCACTGGAACTCGCAAAGGCACTGGAACTCGGGCAGGTCGCCGTCACGGTCAGCGACGTCGGCAAGGCTCTCGGCTTCTACCGCGACATTCTCGGACTGGAGCACCTTTTCAGCCCTTCGGCCGATCTCGCGTTCCTCGCGATCGGGCCGGTTCGAATCATGCTTTCGACGCCACAGGGCGCCGGGGCCGTGGGAGCGAATTCGATTCTCTATTTCAAGGTGGACGACGTCGTGGCCGCACATGCCGCGTTCGTCGATCAGGGCGCGGCCGACGAGCGTGCGCCGCAGCTCGCGGCGAAGCTCCCGGATCACGAGCTGTGGATCGGCTTCCTGCGCGACCCGGACGGCAACCTCGTGGGGCTCATGGAGGAAAAACGATGACGGCGCAGGCCACGCCGGTCGTCATCATCACCGGCGCCGGCCGGGGTACGGCATGGGAGGCAGCGCCGCGGCCGCAACCGGGCGAGGATCGTTTTCAACGCCGACCGATCCGCGTACCCTGATCTTTCCGCAGTCGGGATATCGCAGCCATGCCGTACGTTAAGCCGCTCCATCTCGATTCGACCTACCTGCGGCTGCGTAATGACGCGTCGATCGAGCCCCTGCCCGTCGATGACACGTTCTGGGAGCGGCTGACGAGCGGCCGGTACGGAAGTTTCCACCACGAATACCTCGTAACGTCCTACACCTTTGACGCGGACTGGACGACGTGGGAAATGCACCCGAAGGGTGACGAGATCGTCTGTCTGCTGTCCGGATCGGTCACGCTGCTCCTCGACCGGAACGGCGAGGCGGGTGAGGTCCGGCTGAACGTGCCGGGCGCTTACGCCGTCGTCCCCGCCGGCACGTGGCACACGGCCAAGGTCGAGGCGCCGTCGCGCATGCTGTTCGTCACGGCCGGCGAGGACACCCGGACGAGGCCGATCACGGAGGGCGATGGGCGGAGCGGTACGGAGGAGCCCGTCCGGTAACAGCCTCGTCCGGCAAGAAACCCTTCCGCACAAGCGCATTCGGACGTTGCACCGCCCGCGCTTTTGGTCGATAAAGATCCCGCGCGGCGCAGCGAACGCCGAGCCGAGGGGGAGACATGACCAACCGAACCGAGCCGGAGCAGGTCGCGGGTAACGGCCTGTTGCACCGGCGTTTGTTTCTGCAGGGCGGCGCCGCGGCCGTCGGCGCCGCCGGGCTGGAGCTTCTGACTGCGCGACCGGCTGCCGCGGCCGAGCCGCCCGACGTGCCACAGTGGATGAAGGCGCCCGGCGCAGGCATGAGCGGCCACGGCGAGCGGTCGAGACACGAATCCCACGTGCAGCGCACCGTCGGCTCGCAGCCGGGGACGACCGGCAGCGGCGGCTCGCGAACGCCGCTCGAGCACCTCGAAGGCATCATCACGCCGAGCGCGCTGCACTTCGAGCGGCATCACGCCGGCGTGCCCGACATCGATCCGGACCGCCATCGCCTGATGATTCACGGCCTCGTCGAGCGGCCGCTGATCTTCGATGTCGAGTCGTTGTCGCGCTACCCGCTCGTGTCGCGCATCCAGTTCCTCGAGTGCTCGGGAAACAGCGGCGCGAACAACGCACCGGAGCCGCCGCAGCAGTCCGCCGGGCAGCTGCACGGGCTCGTATCGTGCAGCAACTGGACCGGCGTCCCGCTGTCGATCCTGTTGGACGACGCGGGCGTGCGGCCCGAGGCCCGCTGGCTCGCGGCCGAGGGCGCCGACGCGGCCGCGATGACGCGCAGCGTGCCGCTCGAGAAGGCCATGGACGACGCGATGATTGCGCTGTATCAGAACGGTGAGCGGCTGCGCCCGGAAAACGGGTACCCGATGCGGCTGTTCCTGCCCGGCTGGGAAGGTAACGCCAGCGTCAAGTGGCTGCGGCGGCTCAAGGTTCTGGCCGAGCCGATCATGGCAAAGGACGAAACGTCCAAGTACACGGACCTGTTGCCGGACGGCGCGGCGATGATGTTCACCTTTCCGATGGGCGTGAAGTCCGTGATCACGTCGCCTTCCGGCAATGCCACGATGCGAGGGCCGGGGCTCTACCAGGTCTCCGGCATCGCGTGGTCGGGCTCGGGCCGTATCCGCCGCGTCGAAGTTTCGGCGGACGGCGGCCGCAGCTGGGCGGAGGCGGCGCTCGACGAGCCGGCCCTGCCGAAAGCCGTCGCGCGCTTCCGCGCAGCGTGGCGCTGGGACGGCGGCCCGGCCGTGCTGCAGAGCCGAGCCGTCGACGAGACCGGCGCCGTGCAGCCGACGCGGCAGGCGCTGCTCGAGTCGCGCGGGCCGCAGTTCCGCTATCACTATCACGCGATCCAGAGCTGGCGCGTATCGCCGGAAGGGGAGGTGCGCAATGTCTACGCCTGATCGGTTCATGCGCGGTTCGTCGCTGTGCGCGTCGATGCATGGGCCGCGGGGCGGGGCGCGGCAGGTGCATGCCCGCGGTCCGCGCCCCGCGCGGCTCGTGGCCGTCGCCGTCTGCATCGCGGCGGGCGCGGCTTCAGCGCAGCAGCGCCAGGCTTCCCCGGAAGCGGCGGACGCCGCGGCCCCCAGCGTGCTGACCGCGCCGGGCGAGAGCCCGCAGCTCGGCGAGCCGGCCACGCCGGAGCAGATCGCGGGCTGGGATATCGGCATCGGTCCGGACGGCGAGAATCTGCCGGAGGGCTCCGGCACGCCGTCGCAGGGCGCCGAGGTCTACGCGACGAAGTGCATTGCCTGCCATGGCGAGGACGGCGCCGGCGGCCCGAACGATGTGCTGGCAGGCGGGCACGGCACGCTGACCGACGCGGCGCCGGTGCGCACGATCGGCAGCTACTGGCCGTACGCGACGACGCTGTTCGACTACGTGCGCCGCGCGATGCCGTACACGCAGCCGCAGTCGCTGACGAACGACGAGGCTTACGCGCTGACGGCGTATCTGCTCGAGCTGAACGGCGTGATCGACCGGAACGACGTCATGAACGCGGACACACTGCCGCGGGTCGCCATGCCGAATCGCGACGGCTTCATGTGGGCGTGGCCCGACTGGAAGCAGTAGGCGCGGCGGCAACGCGATCCGCGCCGCCCGGCGTCATGCCCGGCAGACGGCGGGCGTCGCGCCGCGGCAGACGGCGTGGCCCGCCGCGCCGGCAACGATCACCGGACGATCAGAACGGCCAGATCAGCGGCGCGAGCGCGACCGTGACGGCGCCGACCAGCACGTTCAGCGGCAACCCGATCCTGATGTAGTCCGTGAAGCGGTAACCCCCGGGACCGTAGACCATCAGGTTGGTCTGATAGCCGATCGGCGTCGCAAACCCGGCGGACGCTGCCATCATGATCACGAACACGAACGGCCAGAAGCTGACGCCGAGGCTTGCGGCCACCGCTTCGGCGATCGGAAAGACGAGCACGGCCGCGGCATTGTTCGTCAGCACCTCGGTGAATGCGTTCGTGACGACGTAGATGCCGATCAGCGCGAGCCACGGGTTCGCGCCGAGCGAGCCGATCAGCCCCTCCGCGATCACGCCTGCCGCACCGCTCGTCTGCAGCGCCTGGCCGATACCGAGCGATGCGCCGATCACGATCAGCACGGACCAGTCGATGCTCGAGCGCGCGGAGCTCGTCGTCGTGCAGCGCGTCATGATCATCAGCGCCGCGGCGACGAGCGCGGCTTCGAGCATCGACAGCAGCTCGCTCGCCGCCGCCGCGACCATTGCGGCGAGGATGCCGGTCGCGAGCCACGCGCGCTCGTGCCGCGGCAGCGCGGCGCCCTGCACCTCGCTGACCAGCAGGAAATCGCGCGAGTTGCGCTGCTGCGCGAAGAATGACGGCCGGCACTCGAGCAGCAGCGTGTCGCCGGCGTGCAGCTCGATGTTGCCGATCTTGCCGCTCAGCCGCTCGCCGTTGCGCGCAGCGGCGATGACGACGGCGTTATAGCGCGAGCGGAAACGCCCGTCGCGGATGGTTCGTCCAACGAGCGGGCACGTGTCGGACACGACGACCTCGACGAGCCGCCGTTCCGGCCGCGGCGCATCCAGCTTGAACAGCTGCTCCGGCGCCGGCACGAGCCCGCGAAGCCGCACGAGGTCGACGACCGATTCGACGACGCCGACGAACAGCAGGCGGTCTCCGGCGCACAGCTTCTCCGTCGGCGCGACGGCCGGTATAACCATGCCGTCACGCTCGATCTCGGCGAGGAACGCGCCGGGCAGATGGCGCAGGCCCGCCTGCTCGACGCTCTTGCCGATCATCGGGCTCGCGCTCTCGACCAGCATCTCGATCGCATACTCGCGCGCGTCGCCCGCGTCGCGCAGCGGCGGCTTGCGCTCCGGCAGCAGCCGGTTCTGGAACGCGACGATATAGATGACGCCGACGATCGCCGCCGGCAGCCCGACGGCGCCGACCTCGAAGAAGCCGATCCGGCCGAGCTCGGTGGACTCCTGCACGAGTCCGTACACGATCACGTTCGTGCTCGTGCCGATCAGCGTGCACATGCCGCCGAGGATCGCGGCGTAGCTGAGCGGGATCATCAGCTTCGAGACGGCGAGGCTGCAGCGCTTCGACCAGTCCTCGACGGCGGGCACCAGCATCGCGACGACCGGCGTGTTGTTCAGGAAGGCGCTCATGGCGGTGACCGGCAGCATCAGACGCAGCTGCGCGCCGGCGATCGTGCGCGGCCGGCCGAGCAGCGTCGCGCCGAAAGCCTGCACGGCGCCGGTGTCCGTCAGCCCCGCGACGACGGCATACAGCGCACCGACCGTGGCGAGCCCGGGATTGCCGAGCCCGGCCAGCGCTTCGCCCGGGCTCAGCACGTCGAGGACGAGCAGTAACGTCAGCGCGCCGACCAGGATCAGATCGGGCGCCGCGCGGGTACCGATCAGCAGTCCCAGCATCGCCGCCACGACGCCGAGCGTCAGCCACGCGTCCACATCCACGTCCCGTCTCCCTGGCTATTCGTCGGCTCTATCGTCTCGAAGAGGCACGCCGAATCAGGAGCGGCCGCGCTCGTGCTCGAGAAGCGGCCGCAAATATAGCGGAAAGTGGGCGAGGGGGATGTGTCGGGAGCGGCTCGGATTCACGTCCGCTCCCGATCCGGCTCCTCGTGTGGAAGCCCGCGTCAGCGCGGCGCGGGCCGGCTCTGCCGGCTTCCGGCAGCCTTCGCCGGCGCGCGGCCGCGGTGGCCGTGCGATTGCGGCTTCGACCCGGGCCGCGATGCCGGGCGCCGCTTGCCGCGCTGCGGGCCGTGCCGATCGGGTCCGTTGCCCGCGCCCGCCGCGCCCGAATCGCCGCGCCGCGCGTCGGTGCCGGATCGCGCCGCGCCGGAACCGCCGGATCGCGCCGCGCCTGAACCGTAGTGCTCCGGCGAGCGCTGCGCCGAGGCTCCGCCGCCCGATCGCCGGGAGCCGTTCGCGCCGTGGCGCTGATTACCCTGC
>JAFGNC010000382.1 GCA_016927175.1 Gammaproteobacteria bacterium
ATATTGACTCCGGTGTTGCGCGGGTTCGACGAGTACATCTGCACCGTGGGGACCAGCTCTTTCACGCGATTGACGTTGAATGCGCCGGTGTCGGTGATGAGGCCGCCATCGACGATAGAGATCGGAATCGGCACGTCCTGCACGGCTTCTTCGCGCCGGCGCGCAGCGGTCACGGCGACGACCTCTTCGATGGGGCCGGCTTGCGGCGCGTGCGTTTCCTGCGCGGTGCCAGGAAGGGGCACAGCGGACGCGGCTGTAATGCCGAGCGCTATCGTGATACTACGGTTCATGAGCTTCTCCACTGTCTTCAGCTGCCTGCCGCGACGAACGCGCCGCGTAAGGTACGACGCTGCACCTGGAGCGCATCGTAGAAGTGGATGGTCACGATGTCGGTCTTCTCGCGGTTAGATTTGGATAACACCGGGGCTGTAGCGGCTAATCCTGACGGCAAGCCGGATTCGCGGGCATGCCTGATCGACATCGTTGTCGACTACCAGTACCACGAGTGGACGTGTTGCCCGCTGCGGCCGTCACAAGCGCTTGGGCAACTACGGGCTGCTCGGGATAGGCCCTACAATCGCCAGAGCGCCAACCGATTCGATTCGAACGGAGAGTTCCACTGGGTCGGCGCCTCTCCGGGACGAGTGGGGGAGCGCCCCGCGCTGAGCACCGATGGCACAACCATCGACGTCGACTCCCCCGAGGGCGGCCTCGACCGCCCTGTCGGGGCCATCTTAGTCGCGAATGCAACCATCCGCGAAAGAAGCGTAAACGGCGTTCAACCTGCTGTCGAAGCCGGACTGACAGTGGGCGAGCGTCTCATGAGACCAAGAACCAGAAGGCGCCGAGAGCGGCGCTCGTGCCGATGACCGGGAGCATCCCCACGCGAAAGCGCAACATGGCGACGAACGCGCCCGCGGCGAGCGCGAGGCTTGCGAAATCAACGGTCTCCATTCCCGGAAGATACAACCGAACTCCGTACCCTCTCAGCTGCTCGACCTCGTCGAATACTACGTGCATGCCGAACCACACTGCGAGATTCACGATCACGCCGACGACTGCCGCCGTGATGGCCGATAGCGCCGCGCTCAACGAGCGGTTTTGCTGCAGGCGCTCGACATAGGGCGCACCGAGGAAGATCCACAGAAAGCAAGGCACGAACGTGACCCATGTCGCGAGGATCGATGCGAGCACGCCTGCCAGCATCGGATCAAGGCCGCCGGCATTCCGGAAGGCGCCCATGAACGCGACGAACTGCGTGACCTGGATCAACGGCCCCGGCGTCGTTTCGGCCATGCCGAGACCATCGAGCATCTCCCCCGGCTCGAGCCAGCCGTAGCTCTGTACGGCTTCCTGCGCCATGTACGCGAGCACTGCATAGGCGCCGCCGAACGTCACCACGGCGAGCTTCGAGAAGAACAGCCCGATCTGAGTGAAGACGTTGTCGAAGCCGAGAGCCGACGAGAGTGCGATCAACGGCACGAACCACAGCGCTAGACAGATTGCCGAGACGGTCAACGTTCGGCGGAGGGTTGGCTGCGCGCGCCTGCCCTTCGCCGTGCGCGCGCCTTCTATCGCGTCGGAAGACGCGGCGCCGTGCTCGGTGATGACGACGAACTTGTCTGGTTTAACGCGGCTGCCGATGAATCCGACGAACGCCGCGGTTGCAATGATCAGCGGGAAAGGCAAGTCGAGGAAAAAGATCGCGACGAACGCTCCCGCCGCGATCGCGTACATGTACGCGTTCTTCAAAGCGCGCTTGCCGATACGAAGCACTGCTTCGATGACGACGGCGAGCACGGCCGCCTTGATGCCGAAAAACAGACCCTGCACAAGGCCGATGTGTTGAAATCCTGCATATAGCACGCTTAGAAGCAGGATGCTGACGAAGCCGGGCAGCACGAACAATGTACCGGCAACGAGACCGCCGCGAGTCCCGTGCAGCATCCATCCGGCGTACGTGGCGAGCTGCTGCGCCTCGGGGCCGGGGAGCAGCATGCAATAGTTCAGCGCGTGCAGAAAGCGGTTCTCGCTGATCCACTTCTTCTCGTCGACGAGAATGCGGTGCATGACGGCGATCTGCCCGGCTGGGCCGCCGAAGCTGAGTAGCGCGATGCGTAGCCAGACTCTGCTTGCGCGGGTGAACGATACGGACGGACCGGACGAGGCTTGCGGTGAGGTCATGGAAGAACGGAAGTAGCGGTCATGGTGTGGTCTGCTTAGCGGACACCGCTCACGGCGGTTTTATGGTCGAGAGCACGCGTTGCGATTGAGAGGCTCCTTCGAACGCGTTTAATCCGATCTCGAAGTATACGAAGTCCGCACGGCCGAAGCATGTCACCGCAATGTCACCTCCCCGATACCGACGCGATAACCGCTCGGGGCTACCATGACCCGTCCAGAGGGTGAGGAGGCGGGCTTCCGCGGCGGGCGATGTCCATTTCGTTAGAGCAGGTATCGAAGCATTACGACGGTGCGGCCGCGATCAGCGACGTTTCCGCCGACATCGCGGACGGCGAGTTTTTCGTGCTGCTCGGCCCTTCGGGAAGCGGTAAGAGTACGCTGCTGCGGGCGATTGCCGGTCTGACGACGATCGATCGCGGGCGTATCGTGCTACACGGGCGCGACGTCACGCACGTCAGTGCCCGCGAGCGTGAGGTCGGCATCGTCTTTCAGAACTACGCGCTGTTCAAGCACATGAGCGTCGCGGACAACATCGAGTTTGCCCTGCGAGCGAGAGGTGTTCGCGCGGCTGAGCGCCGGCGGCGTCGGGAGGAACTTCTCGAGCTCGTTGCCCTGCCGGGCTTGGGCGAGCGTCTGCCGGCCGAGCTGTCCGGCGGCCAGCAGCAGCGGGTCGCGGTCGCGCGAGCACTCGCGCACGAGCCGCGCGTGCTGCTGCTGGACGAGCCGTTCGGCGCGCTGGACGCCAGAATCCGCGAAGACCTGCGCCGCGCAATTCGTCAGATCCAACGAACCGTCGGTATCACGGCGATACTGGTTACTCACGATCAGGAAGAAGCTTTTACGATGGCCGACCGGATCGGTGTCATGGACCGCGGCCGATTGCAGGAGACGGACGAGCCCCGCGTGCTCTACTCGCGCCCTCGAACGCGGTTCGTCGCGACGTTTCTCGGTGCGGCGAACGTGCTGCTCGGCCGCCACGAGCAGGAAGGCGTGCGAATCGGCCATTCGCTCTTCGAGCCGAGCCCGTTCGGCCGGCCGAGCCGGGGTGCCGAGGCCACCGTCGTGATCCGTCCGGAAGACCTTGCGCTCGGGCAAGGCGAGGCAGTGGTCGGTGCCGAGCCGCTGGGCCGCGGCAAGGTCGAAGGCCTCGAGTTCGTCGGCGTGCTCGAGCGCGTTCGGCTGTCGGTAGCGGCTTCGACGGCTCTGGCGAGCGCACAGCATCCCGATGCGAAGCAGTTTCTGCTCGAAGCGTCTCGCAGTGCACGTGAAGCGGAGCTTGCGCCTCTCCAGACAGGGCAGAACGTGAGCATCGGCGTCAAGCGCGTGCATGTGCTGCCGACGCCGATCGGCAGCCTGCGAATGCTCGCGGCAAGCTCCGAACGGATCGAGCAGCTCGCCGCCTCACCGGTCATCAGGGAACTGGCCGCGCGCATGCATGTGCGGCCTGTAGGGCGAGTCGTCGACGGCGATGCCCCGATCGATGTGCTCGGCGGGCTGCCCGTGGTCGAGATCGAGCGCGATCAAGGCCTCGCCGCTCCGATGAGGCTTTTGGAAATCGGTGCGCATCAAGTTCTCGGGATCGCGGACAGCCGGCGCCCGATCGATCGGCTTCTGATCTACGTTCAGCCGACGCGCTCGGCGAGAGAGGCCGCGCTCGGCGCGGCTGCCACGCTGTTGCGGCACCTGGCCGTGGACGCCACTCTGCTCGTTCCCGCCCATCAGCGCCGTTCGCTCGGGGGCTCGAGTTACCGTGATCTGCTCGATCTTCGTCACTCCGCGCTGCGCGGCTACGGCGTGGATGTGCGCACGGAAAGCTTCGACGGCCTCTTGGCGGAAGCGATTCGCAATAGAGCGCATGGCGAGCGCGCGACGCTATTGCTGCTCGGCGTCACGTCCAACGCGTCGGCACGCGGCCTGCTCGAGGAGCTCGGGCCGGCGCTTGCGCTCGACCCTCCGGCAGCGGCGTTGATTGTGCGCGGCACGTCGGTCTCAGGGGCCGAAGGTGCGTCGATTCCGTACGTTCGCCAACCCGCCGCTGCTTCCGCGTTTCGATAATCGCCGCCGACCTCTCCCTTCTGACCCGACGGACTTGTGGAGGATGCCGATGCGACTTCAACTAGGGCCGATTCTGGCAGCGGCGCTCATCGTCGCCGTCGCCGCGTGCAGCAGGGAGCCCGGTGACTCTTCTCGGCTCCAGATCCTGAATGTCTCGTACGACCCGACACGCGAGCTTTACCAGGAGTTCAACAAGGAATTCACAACATACTGGAAAGCTACGACCGGTCAGGACCTCACGATACGCCAGTCGCACGCCGGCTCGGGCAGTCAGGCGCGCGCCGTGATCGACGGCCTCGATGCCGACGTCGTGACGCTTGCTCTCGCCTATGACATCGATGCGATTCACCTGAACAGCGGTCGCCTGCAGGCTACCTGGCAGTCGCGTCTGCCGCATCAAAGCGCCCCGTATACGTCCACGATCGTGTTCGTCGTGCGCGACGGCAACCCGAAGAACATTCTCGACTGGGACGACCTTGTCGGGCCGGGCGTGGAGGTCATCACACCTAACCCGAAGACGTCGGGAGGAGCGCGCTGGAACTATCTCGCCGCCTGGGGCTACGCGCTGGAGCGCGAGCTCGGTGGGCTCGACAGGCTGTACTCGGCTTCGGCTGAAGAGGTCGAGAGCGCCGAGCAGGCGGCCGCGCAGTTCGTTGGCGAGATCTACCGTCATGTGCCGGTGCTCGACCGCGGCGCGCGCGCGTCGACGAACACGTTCGTTCAAAGAGGCATAGGCGATGTGTTGCTCGCCTGGGAGAACGAAGCGCTGCTCGCGCTCGAGGAGGCCGGCGAGGGCGCGATCGACATCGTGACGCCATCGGTCAGCATCCTCGCGGAGCCGACCGTCGCGGTTGTCGATACCGTCGTCGACCGAAAGGGCACGCGTGCGGTGGCCGAGGCCTACCTGCGGCACCTCTACACGCCCGAGGGCCAGGACATCGTCGCGAGGCACCACTTCCGGCCGCGCGATGCCGAAGTGGCCGCGCGCTACGCAGACCGGTATCCGTCCGTGAGGCTCTTTACGATCGACGACGTGTTCGGCGGCTGGCGGGAAGCGCAGTCGCGGCACTTCGCCGAGGGCGGCGTATTCGATCGCATCTACTCGGAGAGTGCCCGTTGAGTGCCCCGGGGCTTGTTGTTCTGCGTGAGAGCGTGAAACCAGAAGGGGTGGCGAGTGCAAGCTCATAGGTGGGTGCAGCCGAGTGTGTTGCCCGGTTTCGGTTTGACGCTCGGCTTCACCGGAGCCTTCCTTGCCGCGATCGTGCTGATTCCGATCGCGGCGCTCGTGCTGAAAGGCGCGAGCTTGCCGTTCTCGGAGTTCTGGCGCATTGCGACCGAGCCGCGCGCGCTCGCGTCCTACCGGCTGACCTTCGGCGCTTCGCTGCTCGCGGCCTCGCTGAATGCCGTGTTCGGCTTCATCATCGCTTGGACACTGGTCCGATACTCATTCCCCGGCCGCAGGTTGGTCGATGCGATCATCGATCTGCCGTTCGCGCTTCCAACCGCGGTCTCGGGCATCGCGCTCGCGACGGTGTTTGCGCCTCAAGGGTGGCTCGGGCGCTGGCTCGCGCCGCTCGGCATTCAAGTCGCTTACACGTGGATAGGCGTCGTCGTCGCGCTGACGCTGATCGGGCTGCCGTTCGTCGTGCGCTCCGTGCAGCCCGCGCTCGCCGAGGTCGACAAGACGCTGGAAGAGGCGGCGGAATCGCTCGGCGCGAGCGCGTGGACGAGCTTCCGGCGGGTGATCTTGCCGGCCGTTGCGCCATCCCTTGCAACCGGCTTCGCGCTCGCGCTGGCGCGAGCGATCGGAGAATACGGCTCGGTCATTTTCATCGCCGGGAATCTGCCGATGCGAACCGAGATCACACCGCTGTTGATCGTGATCAAGCTCGAGCAGTTCGACTACCTCGGCGCCGCCGCGCTCGGGCTCGTGATGCTGATGATGTCCTTCTTGATGCTGCTGACGATCAACGCGCTGCAGGGTTGGCGCGCGCGCCGCGCTACGGGGCGGGGACGATGACGCTTGCAGCAAACCCGGCGGCGGCCGGCGGCGTGGGAGCGACGGCCGCTCCTTGGGCGCGGACCGCGCTGATTGTCGTGTCGCTGACGTTCTTGACGCTGATCTTGATCGTGCCGGTCGTCTCTGTGGTCGGATACGCATTTTCCGAGGGCTGGGAGCATTATCTCGCGGCGCTGCGCGCGCCCGATACCATCGCGGCGATCCAGCTCACGCTATTGACTGCGCTGATCGTCGTACCGATCAATACCATCTTCGGCGTCGCGGCCGCGTGGGCCATCGCGAAATTCGATTTTCGCGGCAAGCATATGCTGATCACTCTGATCGATCTTCCGTTCTCGGTCTCTCCGGTAATCGCGGGTCTGGTTTTCGTGCTGCTGTTCGGCGCACAGGGCTGGCTCGGTCCGTGGCTCGATACGCACGACATTTCGATCATATTCGCCTTCCCCGGCATCGTGTTGGCGACGCTCCTCGTGACGTTCCCGTATGTTGCACGGGAGCTGATTCCCGTCATGCAGATGCAGGGGCGGGAGGCGGAAGAGGCCGCCGTCAGCTTGGGTGCGCGGGGCTTCACGACCTTCTTTCGGGTCACGCTGCCGAGCGTACGCTGGGCGCTGCTCTATGGCATTATCTTGTGCAACGCTCGCGCGATGGGCGAGTTCGGCGCAGTCGCCGTGGTCTCGGGGCACATCCGCGGGTCGACGACCACGATGCCGCTGCAAGTGGAGATTCTCTACAACGAGTACGACTTGACCGGCGCCTTCGCCGTGGCCTCTTTACTGATGCTGCTCGCGTTGGTGACGATGCTCGCAAAGACGCTGATCGAGCTCTATGGTGCACGGCGCCGCCGGCCGCTCCGCGTGCGCCCCCCGGCAGACGTCGGGGCTGAGCATCGGCGGCCATGATGATCCGCTCGCCAGGTCTGGCCGGACGGCTCGCGATCGTCACGGCCTTGCTCGTCACGCTTGCCGTTGGGGTCGTTTCGCTGTCCGGAGTGCGCGCGCTCAGGCGGCTTGCCGACGCAGAAGGGCTCGCGCGCACTGAGCTTGCCGTGGCCGCCGCGCGTGAGTCGCTGCGCCGCAGCACGGAGAATCTGTTGACGGCGGCTCGCGTGCTTGCAGAGCGGCCCACGCTCGATCAACTGCTGAGCGATGCCGATATCGAGGCGCTCGACCCCTACCTCGTGCGCTACTGCGAAGGGGCGCTGCTCGACGGCTGCATGCTGCTTGCGGGAGGGCGGCGGCTGGCTGCGACCGGGCAAAACATCGAATGGGCCTTGCTCGCGGAAGCCGCGGAGCGGCAAGGCGAGCGGTTTCTCGTCACGGGCGCATCGCCCGGCGTTTTGCTGGCGGGTGCAACGACCCAGGTCGAGACTCATCCCGGGGTGACCGCGATGGCGGTTCGGCGGATGGACGAGCGATTCGCGCAAGAGCTCAGCGATCGGTCCGGGCTCGAAGTCCGGATTGTCGACTACGCGTCCTTCGGCCCCGGCGAGGGACCGTTCGCGGTGATCAACACGGATGCGCTCTCGAGCGGGGAACCGGCCGCAGCCAGAATCAGGGCCGAAAACGTGTACGCCGCCAGCTTGCCCGTCATCGCGGCAGGCGGGGAAACCGTCGCCTTGCTGCAGGCGCTCTTGCCGGCGGCCCAAGTCATGGATCCGGTCGACACCATGACGCGGCGAATGTTCTTCGTCGCCGTGCTGATCGCCGCGCTCGCGATCGGAGCGGGCATCGCGGTCGGCCGCCAATGGATCTCGGGCGTGTATCGGCTTGCGGAGGCCGCTCGTCGAATCGGTGCGGGAGACTTGGCCGCTGCGATTCCGGCGGAAGGCGGCCGTGAGCTTGGCGTGTTGGCCGGAACGATGGAGGAAATGCGGCGCGATCTGATTGGCCTGACCAGTGAGCTGCGGCGGCGCGAGGCAGAGGCCCAGGCAGTGCTTGGCGGAATCGTCGAAGGCGTGTACGCCGTCGACCAGGCGCGCCGTATCCGCTTTCTGAACCCGCAAGCGGAGCGCCTCCTCGGCATATCGTCGAGCGATGCGCTCGGCCGGTTTTGCGGCGACGTTCTGCAGCCGAAGCCGGATGATCATGGTCGGCGCCCGTGCGAAAAGTCGTGCCCGATCATTCAGGCTCGTCGCACCGGAAGGGCCGAGGCGATGGAGCGGATCGAGCCGGTCCCGGGCAGACATCGGCGCGTCGTGATCGCGAGCGCTACGCCGGCAGACGGAATGCAGGTCCAAGTGCTGCGTGACGAGACGGAGCTCGAAGCCGTGCGCCGCACGAGAGATACGATACTTGCGAATATCTCGCACGAGTTTCGGACCCCTCTGGCCGCCCAGCTCGCTTCCATCGAGCTGTTAAAGGACGGCATCGGGGAGAGCACGCCGGCGGAGCAGCGGCAGCTCCTGACGACTCTCGAGCGCGGCGCCCAGCGGTTGACGTGGCTGATCGACAATCTGCTCGAGAGCGTAAGAATCGAAGCGGGGCAACTGGGGATACGCCGGCAACGCGTTAGGCTGGCCGAGGTCATCGCTGCAGCCCGTGAACTGATCGGTCCGTTGATCGAGCAGCGCGGTCAAGTGCTCGACATCGAAGCCGGCGTGGCACTACTCCCTTTGATCCAGGGCGACGTTCAGCGGTTGACGCAGGTCGTGGTCAATCTACTGGCGAACGCCAGCAAGTACGCTCCCGAGGGCAGCGTGATCCGGATAGGGGCTGACGGGACGGCGGGAGCGGTTGCCTTCTGGGTCGATGACGAAGGTCCTGGGCCGACGGAACCGGACAGCGCGCTGCTTTTCGAGCAGTTTCGTCGCTCGGCGGGCGAGGAGCCGGACGAGAGTGGTCTCGGTCTCGGTCTGTACATCGTGCGGTCGATTGTCGAGCGCCACGGCGGCACAGTGTCGCTGTCTCGAACCTCCGAGGGCCGCACACGCGTGAAGGTCGAGCTGTCCGCCCCGCCGGAGTCGAGTGCGGAGCGGTTAGCCCAAGCAGTGGGCAGCACCAGCCGCTCCGGCAGTGCCGAGGATCGGCTGCGATGAAGGTTCTGCTGGTCGACGACGATCCCGACCTGCTGTCCGTGATCGAGTTCGCGCTTCAGCAGGCCGGATTTTTCGTCGTAAAGGCTGCAGATGGTGAGCTTGCCCTGCGCGCCTTCGAAAGCGAGCAGCCGGACCTCGCCGTGCTCGACATCAATCTGCCGCGGATCAGCGGGTTCGAACTGGCCCAACGATTGCGCGAACGCAGCGCGATACCCATCATGATGCTGACGGCGCGTGGCGAGGAGGATGACGTCGTGCGCGCGCTGTCACTCGGCGCGGATGATTACCTCACGAAGCCGTTCAGCCCAAAGATACTCATCGCGCGCATCAAGGCATTGTTGCGGCGGGTAGGCCTCGAAGCGGCGGGCACGCTCGAGTTCGGAGGCATGACGCTGCGCGTCGAGGAACTGATGCTGGAGGGCCTGCCGGGCGGCGTCGTGCGGTTGACGCCGCTCGAGGCGCGGTTTCTGCAGCTGTTGTTTGCACACGGCGGCCGTACCGTTCAAACGGAGAGGATTCTGTCTCACGTGTGGGGCAACCGTGCCGGCGGCAACCGTCAACTGTTGAAGCAGTTGGTCCATCGGCTCCGAAACAAGATCGAGCTCGATCCCGCAGCGCCGCGACTTCTTCGGACCGTGCCGAATTCAGGATATGTGATGAGCGATTCTGTGGACCGCCCCGGCGATGTTCGTCCGAGCTAGCTCGTCAAGTGGGGCTCGAGGATGCTCTGGCTGCCGTTCTCGAGGAGGCGTTGCAGCCTGGGCCGTCCCGGACGTTCGGGCAGGCCGAGCCGTGGGGCGTGCGGCGATCTGCTACTGAGGCGGTGCCGGGTGGCCGAAAAAGGCAAGGATTGTTAACGGCCGGTCTTTCCCTGCGAGGGAGCGTAAGTGGGCTAGGGATTTCGGAAGCAGCGCGGCCTATGCGACTGCGGCGATCCATGACCTGGACGGCTCGGCGGCGGAACCAGCATCGATGTCAGCAGGTAAGTTCAGCCCAGCGGCGTGAACATGAACCCCCGGCGCTAGCTAGCCGGGGGCTTTCGCGTTGGCGGCATTGCCGCGCTCGTGGGGCACAGGGAGTGCCTGCCGTGACTCCATACCCGGCCTTCGGGTACAGGGAATGCCCTGAAGCAGGAAAGACTGCGCCGGCGGTCGGGATGAAGTATGCTGGCCGAGAGTTGATATTCGGCATAGCGAATGAAGCTCTGGCTCATCCTGATTGCCGCCGGCTCAACGGTGGCGGCCCTTGGCATCCTGGCTGTCGGTGGCGACCGGGTGATGCCGCCGTGGCGTGCCTCGCCAGGCGCACAGTGGCAGGTCGTCGATCGCTACTGCCTCGACTGCCACAATGACCTCGATCGTGCGGGCGGGCGTTCGTTCGAGAAGCTCGATCGCGGCGATTTTCACGCCAACGCCGAGCTGTTCGAAGCTGCCGTGCGCAAGGTGCGTGCGGGCTTCATGCCGCCGATCGACGCTCCGCGCCCGGAGCGCGGCGTGCTCGACGGCCTGGCGGCGTGGCTCGAGCACGAGCTCGACGCGCACTGGCAGAGCGCTCCGAACCCGGGCGCGGAGCCCATAACGCGCCTGAACCGCACCGAGTTTGCGAACGCGGTCCGCGACCTCCTCGCGTTCGACGCGAGCGCGATCGCGAGCGCCTTGCCTGCAGACGTCTCCGTCGGCGGCTTCGACAACAACGCTCGGGCCCTGACCGTATCGCCTACGTTGCTCGAAAGCTACGCGAAGGCCGCAATGCAGATAGGCCGCCAAGCGGTCGGGGATCCGGGGATGGGGCCCGGCGAGACCCGCTACAGCGCAGTGTCGGGCACGGCCCAAGCTCAGCACATCGAGGGATTGCCGCTCGGGACGCGCGGCGGGCTGGCGGTCGAGCACGACTTCCCGCTCGACGCCGAATACGAATTCTCCGTGGCCGCATCGATCCCGGCAGCGGGATGGGCAAACCCGACCGGGCAGATGATCTGGTGCGACGGGCCCGCGGTCGACATCACGTTCAACGGCGCGCCGCTCGACGTCGAAGACCACCGCCGCTTTCGGTTACGCGTGCCGGCCGGTCCGCAGCGGATCGCTGTCGCGCTGGTCGACGATGAGCGCTGCGCGGGCGTCAACGAGCTCTATCTCGGCGAGATTTCGCAACGAGGTGCCGTCCAGTCGCTGACGATCACCGGGCCGTTCGAGGCGACCGGGGTCGGCGACACACCGAGCCGGCGCGAGATCTTCGTCTGCTATCCGCAGTCATCGGCCGAGGAGGCGCCGTGCGCCGAGCGGATCCTCTCGCGTCTTGCGACTCGCGCGTATCGGAGTCCGGCCACGGCCGACGAGGTCGACGAGCTCATGCAGTTCTACGAAAACGGGCTCGCAGAGGGCGCGGGCTTCGAGGCCGGCATCCAGTACGCGCTGTCGCGCATGCTGGTGAGCCCGCGTTTCCTGTATCGATTCGAGAAGGAGCCAGAGGGTCTCGAAGTCGGGGAGGTCTATCGCATCAGCGACCTCGAGCTCGCATCTCGCCTGTCGTTTTTCTTGTGGAGCAGCATTCCGGACGACGAGCTGCTCGTCCTCGCGGCCGAGGACCGGCTCGGGGA
Source organism: Gammaproteobacteria bacterium (assembly GCA_016927175.1). GTDB lineage: Bacteria > Pseudomonadota > Gammaproteobacteria > Steroidobacterales > Rariloculaceae > ZC4RG20. Next base: position 11,893 of record JAFGNC010000382.1, read on the forward strand.
GCCGGGCGTGCTCGCCGCGCAGGTCGA
>JAFGNC010000383.1 GCA_016927175.1 Gammaproteobacteria bacterium
GTCGCCAGGCGACGGGAGCTTCACTGAGCGCTCAGCCGCGTCCGGCCTCGGGATCCGTTGGCGCGCGCGTGGCCGTGATCCCGCTTTCCTGCTGCAGGAATGAACGAGGTGTCCGATGTATCGCAAGAAATACTGGCGGCGCGCCGGCGTGCTCGCCGTCGTCCTGGCGGGTGTCGTGCTGGCCCTGCCGAACCTTTTCCCGATGGATCCGTCCCTTCAGATCGGGCGCGAAGACGGCGCACCCTGGTCGCCCGCGGCGGTGGAGCGCATCACCGCCGCCCTCGGCGACGTCGAGGCGGCGCCCAGCAGCGTCGAGCTGCGTGACGGCGCCGTGCACGCGCTGTTCGACGACTCGAACGACCGCGTTCGCGCCGCCGAGGCGCTGACGGGCGAGCTGCGGGACGCCGTCGTCGCGCTCGATCTCGAGCCGCGTCTGCCAGGCTGGATGCGCGCGATCGGCCTGCGCCCGGTCGGTCTCGGGCTCGATCTGCGGGGCGGCGTTCACTTTCAATACGTCGCCGATCTCGACGCGGTCCGCGATCGCGTCGTCGAGGCGGCGTCCGCGGAGCTGCGGGCTGCGCTGAGGGACGCTCGTGTGCCGGCCGCAGTGTCGGCGCGGCAGGACACCGTCGTCGTCGAGGTCGGCAACACGGCCGACGCGGACGCCGTGCGGGCGGCGGTCGCCGGGCTCCCCGAGACGTTCGGCTTCAACCCGGCCGTCGACGTGCGCGGCGCGGCCGGCGGCGGGCAGCGGGTCGAGGTGCGCATACCGGGGGAGATCATCGCGGAGCGTCAGAATCTTGCGATGGAGCGCAATCTGTCGACGCTTCGCAAGCGTGTCGACGCGCTCGGCGTATCCGAGCCGATCGTGCAGCGTCAGGGACGCACTCGGATACTCGTGCAGGTGCCCGGCATGCAGGATCCCGCTCAGCTGGACCGGATTCTGGGCTCGACGGCAACCCTCGAGTGGCGGCTCGAAGACACGCTGAACGACCCTTCCGAGGCCCTGCGGACGGGCCGAGCCCCGGCCGGCTCGATCCTGCGGTTCGAAGCGGACGGCACGCCGCGACTGCTGAAACGTCAGGTCATCGCGGCGGGCGAGCATCTGACGGACGCGACCTTCGGCTATTCCGAAGGGCAGCCCGCCGTCTTCATCCGGCTGGGCGGGGATGGCGCGCGGCGCATGCTCGACGCGACCCGGCTCAACCTCGGCAAGCCGCTCGCAGTGCTGATGATCGAGGAAACGCGCGAAGCCGCCGGCGACGGCTATCGCACACGCCGCGACGAGACGGTCGTCTTCGTCGGAAGGATCGACGGCGTGTTCTCGAGCAGCTTCCGCCTGAGCGGCGGCTTCACGCCGAGGCAGGCGCAGAACCTCGCGCTCGTGCTGCGCTCCGGAGCGCTCGCGGCACCGATCTACAAGGACAGGTGGGGCACGGTCGGGGCGACGCTCGGCGAGGACAACATCCGCACCGGCGCATGGGCGCTGATGACCGGTCTCGCGGCCGTCGCGGCGTTCATGGCGCATCGGTACCGCGTCTTCGGCATGATTGCGAACCTCGCGCTGATCGCCAACCTGATCATCACGATCGGTCTGCTGTCGCTGCTGCCGGTCGCGCTGACGCTGCCCGGCATCGCCGGGGTCGTGCTGACGGTAGGCATGGCCGTCGACGCGAACGTGCTGATCATCGAGCGGATACGCGAGGAGCTCGGCAGGGGCAACTCGCCGCGCGCGAGCATCGCGCAGGGTTACGACCGCGCGTGGACGTCGATCGCCGATGCCAACGTGACGACGCTGATCGCGGCGCTCGTGCTGCTCGTTTTCGGCACGGGCCCGATCCGCGGGTTTGCCGTGACGCTCGGCCTCGGCGTGCTGACGTCGATGTTCACGGCCGTGACGGGCACGCGGACGCTGGTCGATCTGCTGTACGGCGGCCGGAACGTGCAGCGGCTGCCGGTCGGGCGCGGGTTCTGAAGCTCGCGCAATCCGCCCGTTATCGCGCCGCGGCGGCCGGGCCTCCTATGGCATCATGCGGCCCATGCAACGGGAGGCACTGAACGCGGCGGCGCGGCCGACGATGGCCGGCGCGCTCGCCGTGCTGCGCGACGTGTTCGGCTACGACGCGTTCCGCGGCCGTCAGGAGGCGGCGATCGGCGCGGCGCTCGAGGGCCGGGACGCGCTCGTGCTGATGCCGACCGGCGGAGGCAAATCGCTGTGCTACCAGATCCCGGCGCTGCTGCGCGCCGGCACGGGCATCGTCGTGTCACCGCTGATCGCGCTGATGGAGGATCAGGTGCGGGCGCTGCGCGAGCTCGGCGTGGACGCCGCGTTCCTGAACTCGACGCTCGGCTGGCGCGAGCAACAGGAGATCGTCGAGCGGCTGCGTTCCGGAGCGCTGGCGCTGCTGTACGTCGCGCCGGAAAGGCTGCTTCAGCCGCAGACGCTCGAGCTGCTCCGCGGCGTCGCAGTGTCGATCATCGCGATCGACGAAGCACACTGCGTGTCGCAATGGGGACACGACTTCCGGCAGGACTACCTCGCGCTGAACCGTCTGGCCGAGCTGTTCCCGGGCGTGCCGCGCATGGCGCTGACCGCGACGGCTACGCCGCGCACGCGCGAGGAGATCGCGGAGCGCCTCGCGCTCGCGGAGCCGCAGCTGTGTATCGGCGGCTTCGACCGGCCGAACATCCGCTATGCGGTGCAGACGAAGACCGATGCGCGGCGGCAGCTCGCGAGGTTCCTCGGTCAGCACCGGGGCGAGGCCGGCATCGTGTACTGCCTGTCCCGTAAGAAGGTCGAGGCGATCGCCGAGTGGCTGGTCGGCCAGGGATTCGACGCGCTGCCGTACCATGCGGGCCTCTCCGCCGAGGCCCGCGCCGAGCATCAGCGGCGCTTCCTCGGCGAAGACGCCGTGATCATCGTCGCGACGATCGCTTTCGGCATGGGCATCGACAAGCCGGACGTGCGTTTCGTCGCGCACCTGGACCTGCCGAAAAGCATGGAGTCCTATTACCAGGAAACGGGCAGGGCCGGCCGCGACGGCGAGCCCGCCGACGCATGGATGGTCTACGGCCTGCAGGACGTCGTGCAGCTCAGGCAGATCGTCGACAGCTCCGAAGCGGGCGAGGAGCACAAGCGCCACGAGCGTCACAAGCTCGATGCGCTGCTCGGATGGTGCGAGATCACCGAATGCCGCCGGCGGCCGCTGCTCGCCTACTTCGGCGACCGCCCGGCGGACGGCGGCGCGGACTGCGGCAACTGCGACAACTGCCTGAACCCGCCGGCGACGTGGGACGCGACCGAGGCGGCCCGCAAGCTGCTGTCGGCCGTTTACCGGACCGGGCAGCGCTTCGGCGCCGCGCACGTCGTCGACGTGCTGCTCGGCAACGAGACGGACAAAGTCGCCCAGCATCGCCACTCGCAGCTGTCGGTCTTCGGAATCGGCAAGGAGCTGGCGGCGGCCGCGTGGCGGTCGGTGATCCGGCAGCTCGTCGTGCTCGGCTACGTCAGGGTAGACCCGGACCGCTTCGGCGCGCTGGTGCTGACGCCGCAGAGCCGGCCGCTGCTGCGTGGAGAGGTCGAGCTCAGGCTCAGGGAAGACAGCCGCGAGCCGGTGCTGCGCAAGAAGCCGAAAGTGGAGCGGGGCGCGGTACCGGAGGAGGACCGTGCGCTGTGGGACGCGCTGCGCGAGTGCCGGCGCCGCATCGCGACGGAGCAGGGGCTGCCGCCGTACGTGATCTTCCACGACGCCACGCTGATGCAGATGATGGAGTACCGTCCGACGACGCTCGACGCGATGCTCGGTCTCAGCGGCGTCGGGCAGGCGAAGCTCGAGCGCTACGGCGAGCGCTTCCTCGACGTGATCCGGCAGCACGAGTGACGGCCATACGTTATGATCCGACGGAACGCGAACGCGATCGGGGAAGAGCGATGGACTTGAAGCACCGTCTGGATCCTGAGCTGGCCGAGCCGCTCGAGCAGGTGCTGGAGGCGATGGGCGGA
>JAFGNC010000384.1 GCA_016927175.1 Gammaproteobacteria bacterium
CCATCGCACGGGACCTTTGTCGGTCAACGTGGCCGGTTTCGATCCGAGCGACGTCGCCGCCATCCTCGACGACAGCTTCGATATTGCGGTGCGGCCGGGCCTGCACTGCGCGCCCTGGTGCCACCGCTCGCTCGGCACGTTTCCGGGCGGCACCCTGCGAATCAGCCCCGGTCCTTTCAACACGGAGGACGACATCGCGTTCCTGCTGGAGGCGCTCGATCAGATTGCCGGGCAGCCGGCGTAGATTTCCGCCCGCGCCGAACGACTAACGGGGTCAGACAAACACGCAGGAGAACGAAAGTGACCGGAATCCGAGTCCTCGTCGGCACGAAGAAAGGCGCCTTCATCCTAGAATCCGACGGCAAACGCGCCGACTGGTCCGTCTACGGGCCCCATTTCGCGGGCTGGGAGATCTACCACGTCAAGGGTTCACCGGCCGATCCGAACCGCATCTACGCGTCACAGAACACCAGCTGGTTCGGTCAGGTCATCCAGCGCTCGAACGACGGCGGCAAGACCTGGGAGCAGCCGGGGTCGCCGCCCGAAGACTGGGTCGCGAACGCGGGAGCGAACGCCGCGGAAGGCGAGTTCGTGATGCCGAAGGGCGAGAGCAACAAGTTCGTCTATGACACGTCGTCCGAGCGCGGCAGGCCGCTGACGACGCACCAGTGGTACGACGGCACGCAGCACCCGTGGGAGTTCGCGCGGGTGTGGCACCTCGAGCCCTCGCACGAGGACCCCGACCTCGTCTACGCCGGCGTCGAGGACGCGGCGCTGTTCCGCACGGCCGACGGCGGCAGAACCTGGCATGAGCTGCCGGGGCTGCGCGGTCACGAGTCGGGGCCGAAATGGCAGCCCGGGGCCGGCGGAATGTGCCTGCACACCGTGCTGCTCGATCCGAAGGATCCGGAGCGGATCTTCATCGCGATATCGGCGGCCGGCGCATTCCGTACCGACGACGGCGGCGAGACGTGGCGGCCGATCAACCGGGGCCTGAACTCACAGTACATCCCGGATCCTACGGCGGAAGTCGGCCATTGCGTGCACCGCATCGCAATGCATCCGGAGCGCCCGAACACGCTGTTCATGCAGAAGCACTGGGACGTCATGCGCAGCGACGACGGTGGCGACACGTGGCACGAGATCAGCGGCGACCTGCCGAGCGACTTCGGCTTCCCGATAGACGTGCACGCGCACGAGCCGGAGACCGTCTACGTCGTGCCGATCAAGAGCGACTCCGAGCATTACCCGCCGGACGGCAAGCTGCGCGTATACCGCAGCCGTACCGGGGGCCACGAGTGGGAGCCGCTGACGAAGGGGCTGCCGCAGAAGGACTGCTACGTCAACGTGCTGCGCGACGCGATGGCCGTCGATTCGCTCGACCCGTGCGGCGTGTACTTCGGCACGACGGGCGGGCAGGTCTACGCGTCGCCGAACGGCGGCGACAGCTGGACGCCGATCGTGCGCGACCTGCCGGCCGTGCTGTCGGTCGAGGTGCAGACGCTGCCATGATCCGCGTCGTGCTGCCGCATCATCTGCGGACGCTGGCGGCCGTCGACGGCGAGGTCGAGCTCGACGTCGGCGGCGGCCCGGTCACGCAACGCGCGATTCTCGACGCCCTGGAGGCACGCTACCCGATGCTGCGCGGCACGATCCGCGATCACTCGACGCAGCAGCGCCGGCCGATGGTCCGCTTCTTCGCGTGCCAGGAAGACGTCACGCACGAGCCGCCGGACGCGCCGGTGCCCGCGGCAGTCGCGTCGGGCGAAGCGCCGTTCCGCGTGATCGGCGCCATCGCGGGCGGCTGACCGCCCAAACCTCGGAAAAGCGGAAAAGGGGTCAGGGCCCTTTTCCGGCAGAAAAGGGGTCAGGGCCCTTTTCCGGCAGAGAAGGGGTCAGGGCCCTTTTAGTCGTAAAAAGGGCCCTGACCCCTTAAACCCGCGAAAAGGGCCCTGACCCCTTTTTCTTCTTTCCGGGTCAGTCCGGCTTCCGGAACAACAAGGCGAAGCGATCGGAGTTGCCGGTCACGGAGCGGCGGCCGACCTCGTAGCGCAGCTCGTCGTCCGGCCGGCGCAGCACGGTGCTGTAGTCGACGAGCTCGAAGCCCGCCTGCTGGACTTCCTTGATCACCTGCACCGGATCCACGCGCCGGCCGTTCTCCGGATTGTCCGGCTCCATGTGACGGCGCGTGTGGTCGACGATGCCGTAGTAGCCGCCCGGCTTCAGCGCGCCGATAGACGATTCGTTCATTGCCATGCGCGCCGCCGGTGAGAAGTTGTGGTAGTTGCGGAACGTCAGCACGAGATCGACCGGCTCGACGTCCCACGGCCCCGGCGCGAAAAACGGCGTGCCGCCGGGCTCCGCCGAGCCGTTCCAGTCGATCTCCTCGACTTCCTGCATGCCTTCGAGGCGGCTGACCGGTATGAACGCGTCGCTGTAGAAGGTCGGGCTCGGGTGCGTGACGTAAAGCTTACCGTTCTCCTCGAGCAGCGGCGCCAGAATCTTCGTATACCAGCCGCTGAACGGCAGCACCTCGATGACCCGCATGTCCTGCTCGAGCCTGAAGAACTCGAGCACCTGAGCAGGCTGGCGGTTCCGGTCCCGCGCGCGCTCCTCCTCCGTGCGCAGCTCGCCCTCCATGACCTCGAGCACACGCTGCTGAAAAGCGCTCGGCGGAGCGGGCTGAGCGTGGGCGAGCTGGGACAGGAATGCGAGGACGATGACTGGCGCTGTACGCATCACTTACGGACTCCCCTTGTTGTGGCCTGGCGGCGACGGTGGATCGTTTCTGTTCGAGCGCCGCACGAGAGCCGCATTCTGCCGGCAGTCGGGGCTCCGGCGCCATCGGAGAATGGCTCTCATTGACAGGCGCAAATGAGAATGATTACTATTCTGAACAACAACAACCCCTTGATCAGGCATCATGATGAGCCCCAAATCCGCGAGCATCGTCGCCGCACTTCTGGCGCTGCCCTGCGCCGTTCCGGCACAGGACGCCGTCCTGGAAGAGATCGTCGTCACCGCCACGCGCATCGACACCAGTCCGGTCTCGATCCCCATCAAGGTCGAGGTCTTCGACGAGCGGGAGATCCGCCTGCAACAGACGCTGGCGACGAACCCGAGCGAGATCGTGTCGAACCTGGTGCCGAGCTTCTCGCCGAGCCGGCAGAAGATGACCGGCGCCGGCGAAAGCTTCCGCGGCAGGAGGCCGCTGTTCCTGATCGACGGCGTGCCGCAGTCGAACCCGCTGCGCGACGGGCGCCGCGACGGCGTCACGATCGACATGGAGATGGTCGAGCGGGTCGAGGTGGTGTTCGGCGCGAACGCGATTCAGGGTCTCGGGGCGACGGGCGGCATCATCAATTACGTGACGGCGACCCCGCCCGATACCGGTGAGCTCGAGCAGCGCGTTTCGGTCGGCATGACCGGCGACGACGAGCTCGACGGCGACGGCGTCGGCTGGCGCGCGCACTACTCGGCCGGCCAGAAGATCGGCGAGTTCGATTTCATCGGGTCCGTGTCGGTCGAGACGCGCGGGCTGCAGTACGACGGCGACGGCCGCGCGATCGCGCTCGACAGCGTGCAGGGCGACGTCGCCGATTCACGCAGCCGGGATCTGTTCGTCAAGCTCGGCTGGGAGCCGGACGAGGACCAGCGTGTTCAGCTGATGCTGAACGATTTCGAGCTCGAGCAGAACGGCGACTTCGTCAGCGTCCCCGGCGACCGCAGCATCGGCCTGCCCGCGATCTCCGTCGAAGGCGACCCGGAAGGTATCGAGCCGATCAACGACGTGACGACGGCGTCCCTGAACTACACGCACACGGCGGTCGCCGGCGGCACGCTGTCGGCGCAGGCCTACTATCAGGACTTCTCGGCGCTATACGGCGGCGGCCGCTTCGACACGTTCCAGGACCCGGCGATCGCTCCGGTCGGCACGCTGTTCGATCAGTCCGAGAACAACTCGAACAAGGTGGGCACGCGTTTCACCTACGCGCGTCCGGAGATCGCCGGCACGCGGCTCGACCTGATCGCCGGCCTCGACTTCGTCCGCGACGAGACCTTCCAGAGGCTTGCGCAAACCGACCGCAACTGGGTGCCGACGACGCGCTTCAACAACTTCGCGCCGTTCGTGCAGCTCGACTACGCCGCCACCGACTGGCTGTCGCTGTCGGGCGGCGTGCGCCAGGAGTACGCCGAGCTCGACGTGCCGTCCTTCGTGACGCTGGCGGCGAACAGCCCGACGCTGCAGCCGGTCGCCGTTCGGGGCGGCAGCCCCGACTTCGACGAGCTGCTGTCGAACGTCGGCTTCGTGATCACGCCTGTGGACGGGCTTCGCTTCTACGGCACGTACTCCGAAGCCTTCACGATGCCGGACGTCGGCCGCGTGCTGCGCGGCGTGTCGGAGCCGGGCACCGCGGTCGCGGACTTCCTGACGCTGTCCCCGGTCGTGACCGACAACCGCGAGATCGGCGTGGCCTTCGAGAAGGCTCCCGGCGAAGTGCGCCTCAGCTACTTCGAGTCCGAGTCCGATTTCGGCTCGCGCCTCGTGCCGAACGTCGACGGCATCTACGAGGTGCGGCGCGAGGCGACGAAGATCGACGGCTGGGAGCTGTCCGGCACGTACCGTCCCGTCGAGTGGCTCGCGATCGGGGCCGCCTACTCGAATCTCGACGGCAGCTTCGACGCGGACGAGGACGGCGTGCCCGACTCCGACCTGAGCGCCGCCGACATCGGGCCGGATCGGCTGAACCTGACGCTCGACGTGTCCCCGAGCGGGCGCTTCAGCGGGCGCGTGCAGGTGTTCCGTTACGAGGACAAGGCATTCCGCGACCTCGCGGGCGCCGAAACGGCCCGCTTCGACGGCTACACGACTGTCGATGCGTCCGTGGCGGCGGCGCTCGAGCGCGTGACGCTGACGCTGTCCGTCGCCAACCTGCTGGACGAGCAGTACATCTCATACTACGGCCAGGCGGCGACGACCCTCGACGACCGGTACTTCGCGGGCCGCGGACGCACCGTCGCGCTGCGCGCGTCGACCCGCTTCTAGCGCCGCGCGGCGATGCGCTTCGTCCGCCTTCTTCACGTCTACGCGGGCCTCGCGCTGTCGCTGCTGCTGCTCGCGCTCGCCGTGACCGGCGGCGCGCTCGTGTACAAGGAGGCCTACTGGCGCCTGGTCTATCCGGAGCTGCGGGGTCCGGCACCGCAACTCGGTGCGCAGGATCATGCGGCGGCGATCGACGCCGCGCTCGATCGTTTCGGCAGCGCCGTGCGCAGCGTCAAGCTGCCGGAGCCCGGTGTCCCGGCCTATCACGTGTACCTCGAGGACGGCGAGGCCTTCATCTCGGCGGACGGGCAGCGCGTCATCGACGCCTGGAGCCCCTCCGACCGGCTGATGAGCCTGCTGTTCGACCTGCACGCGCACCTGATGGCGGGCGATGCGGGCGAGCGCATCGTCGGGATTCTCGGGCTGGCCGCTTCCGTCATGGTCGTGACCGGATTCGTGCTGTGGTGGCCGGTGCGGCGCCGCTTCGCCGCGCGGCATCTGTGGCTGCGCGGCACGTCGCGCAAGGACCTGCTCGAGTGGCACCGCGATGCCGGCGCGCTGACGAGCCCCGTGCTGCTGCTCGTACTGCTGACGGGCAGCGGGCTCGTCTTCTATGGACCTGCGCAGACGATCCTGAACGGGATGTTCGGCGATCCGGCGCCGGCGGCGGCCGAGGCTCTCGCCGAGGCCGGCGGCACGGCCGCGGCACCGCCGACGGTCAGGGCCGACGTCCACATGCTCGAGACCGCCGCGGCGGCGTTCCCGCAGGACGCTCGCCTGGTCTTCTACTATCCGTCCCGCGGCGGCGACCCTGCCGGCTTCCGCATCCGACAGTCCTGCGAAATGCACCCGAACGGGCGCTCCTACCTCTATTTCGAGAACGGCGGCCGACGAGTGCTGAGCCGCGAGGACGCCTGCGCCGTGCCGCCGGGGCAGCAGGCCGTGCACGCGATGTATCCGCTGCATGCCGGCAAGACGGGCGGACCGCTTTACAAGCTCGCGGTGTTCCTCAGCGCCGTGGCGCTGGCCGGGCTGTCGGCCACCGGAGTTGCGACATACCTGATCCGGCTGCGGCGAACGGCGGCGCGCAACGCCGCCGCCATCGCCGCCGAGCCTCGACGCGTATAATCCGAAGCGTCGGCCTTCGCTGCCTCGTTCTACCGGTGACATGAGCCTTGACCTGATCAGCGGCCTACTGCTGGCCGCAGTCGTGCTGTTCGGCGCCGGCTACGTCGCCAAGCAGCTTCTCGGGGATTCGCTCGCGCGAATCGTGGCCGAGTACCGCACCCCGCCGAAGCCGCACGAGGACCGCCACCTCGTCGGCGCCGTCGGCCGCGTCGTCGACGACGGGGAGCGCAGCGGCAGAATGCGCGTGCGCGTCGGCATGGAGAGCTGGAACGCGAGGCAGGGCTCCTCCGACGCTGTGCTGCCGGTCGGCACCGAGGTCGAAGTAAAGGCCGTAGACGGTCGCGTGCTCGAGGTCGAGCCGAAGGCTGCAGAGACGTAGGCATTCCCCGCGCCGGCCGGGCGAACCTGCCGTGCCCTCAGACGACGCCGACAATCGCCGCCGGCCGACGCGCCTGCGCCGGCGGGCGTAAGCGTGGTGCCGGCCCGCGCGCGGGACTAATCTTGGGCAGGCGATGAGCACGGGCAAAGTGTGAGCACGGCATACGAGGAATGGTCGCCGCCTGCCGACCTGTCGGCTGCGGTGGCCTGCGTCTGGCGCCGGCGGATCGGCTATCCCGGCGTGCCATACACGGACCGCGTGCTGCCGGACGGCTGCGTCGACCTGATCTGGGACGGCGCGAAGCTGTTCGTCGCGGGCCCCGACACGGGACCCGTGCCGCTCGCGCTACTTCCCGCGAGAACGTTCGTCGGCATCAGGATGCGTCCGGGACACGCGCCCGGGCTGCTGCACTGCCCCGCTTCCGAGATCCGCGACCGACGCGTCGATCTGATCGAGCTGTGGGGACCGCGCCGCGCGGCCGCCGTCGCCGATGCGGCCGCTGCGGCGGACTCCGGCGACGCCGTTGCCGCGCTGCTCGAGCAGACCGTGCGGCGGCAGCTCGCGGGCTGGCCGGGGCACGATCGCCTCGTCGACGGGCTGATCGCATCGCTGCGGGCGCGTGCGGACGCATCCCCGGGATGCGTCGCGCTGCTCGCCGCGGAGCTGGGCATCACGGTGCGGTCGCTGCACCGGCGCTGCACCGGGGCCGTCGGCTATGCGCCGAAGACGCTCGACCGGATTCTCCGTTTTCGACGCGCGCAGCGTCTGGCGCAACGCCGTCCCGAGCAGAGTCTCGGCGCGCTGGCCGCGGCGGCCGGCTACGCGGATCAGGCGCACCTGACCCGCGAGTGCCGGCGGCTCACGGGGCTGACGCCGGCTGCGACGTTTGCCCTGACGGCGCCGATCGTCTCGGACGGCGCGTCCGATTCGTTCAATACGGATGCTCGGAGCTCGCGCTAGGCTCCGCGTCATGACCACGATACCTGCCGAGGAGCGGTTCGAAGCCGGCCGCGAGTTCATCCGCCGCGAAGCGCGCGTGCTCGAGCGCCGCATGTTCGCCGCCATTTTCGAGGGTGCGCCGGCGGACGGCGTCATCGACGCGCTGCGCGCTTACCGCAACGCCGACGGCGGCTTCGGCCACGGCCTCGAGCCCGACAAGCTGTGCCCCGCGAGCCTCGCGATCGACGTCGAGGTCGCGCTGGCTTCGATGGCCGCGATCGGCCGCGCCGAGCCCGAGCTCGTCTCGCGCGCCTGCGACTTCCTGTCGTCGATCTCGGACGACGGCGCGGTCCCGCTCGCAGCTCCCGCCATCGAGCAGTATCCGCGCGCCGCGCATTGGGCCGACTGGACGTACCGCCCGGACGTGAATCCGACGG
>JAFGNC010000385.1 GCA_016927175.1 Gammaproteobacteria bacterium
GACGCGCTGCTGGCCGTCGCGATCCCTTTCATCGAGCTGCATCTGTCCAATGTCGCCGCTCGCGACGACTTCCGCCGCCGGTCTTTCTTTGCCGATATCGCGATCGGCACGATCGCCGGCTTCGGCGTCGCGAGCTACGAGCTCGCTTTGACTGCAGCGCACCGCCATTTGACGTCGGGGGGTTAGCCAGTGGACATACGCAAGGTCAAGAAGCTCATCGAGCTGCTGGAGGAATCCGGCATCTCGGAGATCGAGATTTCCGAGGGTGAGGAATCGGTGCGGATCAGCCGCTACCCCGCCCCGGGTCTCATGGCCTATGCGCCGCCTCAGCAGCTTGCGCCGCAGGCTCCCGCGCCGGCGCCCCAGGCGGAATCCGCGCCCGCGGCACCGCCGGAGGAGCCGCCCAAGGGGCATCAGGTCACCGCGCCGATGGTGGGCACCTTCTACAGCGGCCCGAGCCCGGGTGCGAAGGCGTTCGTCGAGATCGGGACTCGGGTCGAGCCCGGCGATACGCTTTGCATCATCGAGGCAATGAAAATGATGAACCAGATCGAGGCGGACGTCGCGGGCCGGATCGTCAGCGTGCTCGTCGAGAACGGCGATCCCGTCGAGTTCGGACAGCCGCTGTTCATCATCGAAGAATGAGCAGCAGCGCCGCCACGCGGCCCGCGCAACGCTCCGCGCACGGGGCGGGCGCCCCCGGCGGCCTCCGGCACGCGCGAAGACTTCACCTGCCATGACACAAGAAACCAGCCGACCGATGCTCGACAAGGTTCTGATCGCCAACCGCGGCGAGATCGCGCTGCGCGTCTATCGGGCCTGCCGCGAGCTGGGCATCAAGACGGTCGCGGTCCACTCGACCGCCGATACCGCGCTGAAGCACGTGCTGCTCGCCGACGAGACCGTGTGCATCGGCCCGCCGCCGTCGCAGCAGAGCTACCTGAACATGCCGTCCATCATCGCGGCGGCCGAGGTCACCGACGCCGTCGCGATCCATCCCGGCTATGGCTTCCTGTCCGAGAACGCGGACTTCGCGGAGCGCGTCGAAGAGAGCGGCTTCGTGTTCATCGGGCCTCGCCCCGAGACGATCCGTCTGATGGGGGACAAGGTTTCTGCGATCCGCACGATGCGTGAAGCGGGCGTCCCGTGCGTGCCCGGCTCCGACGGTCCTCTGACGGACAACCCCGAGGAGAACATGCGGCTCGCCCGGCAGCTCGGCTATCCGGTCATCATCAAGGCGTCCGGCGGCGGCGGCGGCCGCGGCATGCGGGTCGTCCACAGCGAAGCGGCGCTGCTGAACGCGATCGCGATCACGCGCAACGAGGCGCACTCGGCTTTCGGCAACGACCAGGTCTACATGGAGAAGTTTCTCGAGCGGCCGCGGCACGTCGAGTTCCAGGTGCTCGCGGACGGCAACGGCAACGCGGTGCACCTCGGCGAGCGCGACTGCTCGATGCAGCGGCGCCACCAGAAGGTCGTCGAGGAAGCTCCCGCGCCGGGCATCACGCCCGAGGAGCGGCACGAGATGGGCATGCGCTGCGTCGAAGCATGCCTCAGGATCGGCTATCGAGGCGCCGGCACTTTCGAGTTCCTGTATCAGGACGGCGAGTTCTACTTCATCGAGATGAACACGCGCGTGCAGGTCGAGCACCCGGTCACCGAGATGGTGACCGGCATCGACATCGTCAGGTGCCAGCTCGCGATCGCCGCAGGCGAGCCGCTCGGCCTGAAGCAGGAAGAAATCGAGTGGCGCGGCCACGCGATCGAGTGCCGCATCAACGCCGAAGATCCGAACACGTTCATGCCTTCGCCCGGCACCGTGACGCTGTGGCATGCTCCGGGCGGTCCCGGCATCCGCGTCGACAGCCACCTTTACAGCGGCTACCCCGTGCCGCCGCATTACGACTCGCTGATCGCGAAGCTGATCGCGCACGGCGACAGCAGGCAGTCCGCGATCGCGAGGATGACCACCGCGCTCAGCGAGATCGTCGTCGACGGCATTCGCACGAACATCCCGCTGCACGAGGAAATCTTTCAGCACGCCGCGTTCAAGACGGGCGGCACGGATATCCACTACCTCGAGAAAAGGCTCGGCCTGAAGTAGATTCGTGCGCTGGCAGCAGCTGATCTTACGCGTCGCGGCGGAACGTGTGGCGGACATCGAGACGCTGCTGGAAGCGACCGGCGCGCAGGCCGTATCGCTCAGAGACGCGGCCGACGTTCCGGTGCTCGAGCCCGAGCCGGGCGAGACGCCGCTGTGGCCGGACGTGACGGTCACGGCGCTGTTCCCGGCCGAGGCCGATCTGACCGCGCTGCGCGCGCTGCTCGGCGACGCGCTCGGCAGCGCCGCCGACATCTCCGTCGAGCCGCTGAGCGAGCAACGCTGGCGAGCGGCGGGCGTCGAGCAGACGGCGCCGCGGCGCTTCGGTCAGGGCCTCTGGCTGCTGCCGGCCGAAGGGGCGCCGCCGGCCGAAGCCGCGGGCGCGCGCTGCGTCCGGCTCCACATGGGGCACGCCTTCGGCACCGGCGCGCACCCCACGACGGCGCTGTGCCTCGAGTGGCTCGACGCCAATCTCGCGCGCGGCACCGCCGTGCTCGACTACGGCTGCGGCTCCGGCGTCCTCGCGCTCGCGGCCGTTGCGCTCGGCGCAAGCCACGCGTGGGCCGTCGACAACGACCCGGAGGCGCTGGCCGCGGCGCGCCGGAACGCCGCGCTGAACGGGGCGGAAGACCGTGTGTTCGTCGCTCCGCCGGAGGCGCTGCCGGGAGCGGCGTTCGACGTCGTGCTCGCGAACATCCTCGCGCGGCCGCTGATCGAGCGCGCCCGCTTCTTTGCCGACCGCCTGGGACCCGGCGGTCCGATCGTGCTGAGCGGCGTGCTCCGCGAGCAGCGCGAAGCGGTCGTCGCCGCGTACGAGCCCTGGTTCAGGTCGTTCTCGACCGACGAGCGCGACGGGTGGCTCTCGATCGCAGCCTATCGGCGCTCCTGACGAAGGCCGAGCGGAACTGCGTCGGCGCGCCCGGCGGGCGATTGACTATAAAATCCCGGCACCGGAGAACGTTCCCAGATGCTTTTCACCCGCTGCCCGGACTGCAAGACGACCTTCCGCATCACTGCCGACGCGCTGAGCAAGGCAGGCGGACAGGTGCGCTGCGGCCGGTGCGCGTGCGTGTTCGACGCCTACGCGGAGCTCCGTGAGAGGCAGAGCGACTCGAGCGCGGAGACCGGCACCCATCCCGTCGCCGTGCTCGCTCCGCCCGGCGCCGACGCGCGGGCGGAGCCGGCGGCGCCCGCACCTCCCGCGGCCGGGCCGCGCGCCGCCGCGCCCGACGACGAAGCGTTCGACGGCCTCACCGTAGCGGACGTGATCGCCGGCATCGAGTCCGGCGTCGAGAACGGCGACGATTCCGGCGTCGAGAAGAGCACGGATTCCGGCGACGAAGCGGCGGCGCGCGCGGCGAAGGCGAAAGACGGCACGGCGGCCGAAGCGGCGGCAGCCGAAGCGAATACGGCCGGCGCAACGGCAGCCGAAGCCAAGACGAGTGAAGCGACGGCGGCCGAAGCGAAGACCGTCCGCGGAACGGCCATCGGAACGACGAGCCTCGGCGAAAAGGCAAGCGGAGCGCGCACCGTCGGCGGAACGGCAATCGAAGGAACGACCGTCGGCGGCACGGCGATAGAATCTGCGGCAGTCGGCGCATCTTCGAAGAAGCACGAAGACCTCGCGGTCGAAACGCGCGTTGCCGCGGCACCGGCAGCGCCGGCCCCCGACGCAGCGGCCTCGCCGCCCGACTGGCGGCTGCTTTCGCGGCCTGCCCGCTCGTCGCGCGCCGCGCGGATGTGGCTCGCCGCGAGCGTCGTCGCCGCGATCGCGCTCGGGCTTCAGGTCATGCATTACTTTCGCGCGGAGATTGCCGGAGCGGCCGTGGTCGGGCCGCTGCTGCAGGATGCTTATGCGCTGATCGGCGCCGAAGTGACACCGAACTGGGACGTCGGGCAGTACCGGATCGTCGACTGGGAAACGACGGCGGAGCCGCGCGCCGACGGTCAGGGCAGCCTGAAGATCTCGGTGAGAATTCAAAACAGAGGGCCGAAGCCTCAGCCGTACCCGCATGTGCACGTGCAGCTTATGGACCGTTGGGACAGCGCTGTCGGGAGCAGGTTCTTTGCGCCCGACCAGTACCTGCAGTCCGGCGCACGCACGAATCGTCCGATGGCGGCCGGCGCGACGGCGCGCGCGGCGCTCGACGTCGTCGACCCCGGCCCCGACGCTTACGGTTTCCAGCTCGACCTGTGCGTCGAAAGCGGTGCGCAGCGCCTGCGCTGCGCAGCCGACACGGTGTTTCGTTAGGTATTTTCCGCAGCGCGATACGGCCGCTGCCGAAGCACGGCGGCCTCCCTTCCCCGGATGCGATTCCCCGATCTTTCCGTGCTAATATTCTGCTCACCCTAAGTCGGTATTTCTTACTGCGGGAAGGGGGCAAGCGTCGTCGATCATCGGTTCCCGGTCGCGTATCGGGAGGGCGTACTTTCCGCCGTGATCGCGTCGACGCGCGCAGTCAGAGCCGACGACGGATTCGCCGCACTGCGCCAGAACGTTCGTAGGGGGGGACGTAGTGAACTCGACCAACAGCAAAAAGAAGACTTCCAGAAAGAAGCTGAAGAAGTCGTCGCCGACGTCGCATCAGGTCGGCTCCCGCATGAAACCGCTCAGCGCACTTACGGACGAGGCATTGAAGAGCTATTTCGCCAGCCTGAACGGCCACAGGCCGGGCGATCTTTATCAACTGGTCATCGGCGAAGTCGAGAAGCCGCTGTTCAAGGCCGTGTTGACGTACACGAACGGCAACCAGAGCCGGGCCGCCGAGATTCTGGGCATCAATCGCGGCACGCTGCGCAAGAAGCTGAAGAGCTACGAGCTGGCGGGCGACTGACGCGGGAAGACGAAGCACCGAGTCCCGACTGATGATCCGCAAGCGACGCGCGCTGCTCAGCGTTTCCGACAAGCAGGGGATCGTCGGGTTCGCCGAGGCGCTCGTCGGCCTGTCGTTCGAGATCGTCTCCACCGGGGGCACCGCACGGGTGCTGCGTGATGCGGGCGTGCCGGTCGTCGACGTCGCCGACGTGACCGGTTTCCCCGAGATCATGGACGGCCGCGTCAAGACTCTGCATCCGAAGATACACGGCGGGCTGCTGGCGCGGCTGTCGACGGACGATACGGCGCTTGCCGCGCACGGCATCGAGCCCTTCGACCTGCTCGCCGTGAACCTGTATCCGTTCGAGCGCGTCGCGGCGGACCCGCAGAAGACGCTCGCGGACGCGATCGAGAACATCGACGTCGGCGGCCCCGCCATGATCCGCGCAGCGGCCAAGAACCACGAGCGCATCACGGTGGTCGTCGACGCGGACGACTATGCGGCCGTCGTCGACGCCTTCCGCAGCGGCGAGCCCGACGCGGCCATGCGACAGCGGCTCGCGATCAAGGCGTTCGCGGCCACGTCCCGCTACGACGCGGCGATCAGCCGGCACCTCGGCCGCAGCCTCGGCGGCGGCTCCGCCGTCAGCCCCGACGTGCTGCCCGACCGGCTCGTTCTCGGATGGAACAAGGCTTCCGCGCTGCGCTACGGCGAGAACCCTCATCAGCGCGCGGCGCTGTATGTCAGCGCGACGCCGCGACCCGGATCCGTCGCGCAGGGCGAGCTGCTGCAGGGTAAACCGCTGTCTTACAACAACCTGCTCGATGCGGACGCAGCGGTGCAGTGCGTGTCCGCGCTCGACGAGCCGGCCTGCGTCATCGTCAAGCACGCGAACCCCTGCGGCGTCGCGTGCGCGGAGACGCCGCTCCGCGCCTACACGACGGCCTATGGCTGCGATCCGACATCCGCCTTCGGCGGAGTCATCGCGTTCAATCGAGCGATCGACGCGGAAACGGCCGCGGCGATCGTCGAGCAGCAGGTCGCCGACGTCGTCGCGGCACCGTTCGTAGAC
>JAFGNC010000386.1 GCA_016927175.1 Gammaproteobacteria bacterium
AGGGGAACCAGGTACCGACGCTGGCGCTGAATTTCGCGGAATCCGACACGTCCACCCTCAGCGGCTTTTATCAGTTCGCGCTGTGGCCGGAGGACGAGGCGCAGGCGGTCGCAAGGCGCGCGTACGCATCGGGCGCCAGAACCGCGGTCGCGCTCGTGCCGAGCACCGAGACCGGTTACCGCCTGCTCAACAGCTTCCGCGCCGCCTTCGAGGAGCTCGGGGGCGAGTTCCTCGGGTTCAACGGCTACGATCCGAACGCGCAGGATTTCTCGGGGCCGATCGAGACGCTGCTGAACCTCGACCGCAGTCAGCAGCGCCGCACGCGGCTTGCGGCGAACCTGAACGTCGGCATTACGTTCGAGCCGCGACGCCGGCAGGACGTCGACATGATTTTTCTCGGTGCCGACCGCGCGACGGCACGGCTTCTCGCGCCGGCGCTGAACTTCCACTTCGCGGGCGACATCCCGACTTATGCGACGTCCGACATCCACCAGCCTGGCGCTGCGCGCGATTCCGACCTGAACGACATCTTCTTCCCGGACGCGCCCCTGCTGCTGTCGCCCGACCCGGAGGCGGCGCAGCTGCGCAGTGCGCTCGAGCGTTACTGGCCGCAGCGCGCGCCGTTTCTTCGCCTGTACGGCATGGGCGTCGATGCGTATGAGCTCGCCGGCTCGCTGTTCAGCGGCTCGGGTCAGTGGCCGATCGACGGCGTTTCCGGTCTGCTAGAGCTCGACGTCGCGGGACGCGTGCACCGGGTTCTGCCGTTCGCGCAGTTCCGGAACGGTCAGCCGGTGGCGCTGGAACCGTTGAGCGACCCTCGCCCCGAGCGTCGCGGCGTGCTGGAGGCCGAGGAGCTGGTCGGCGCCCGATGAGGCGCGACCGCAACGCCGAGGGCGAGTTCTGGGAAGAGGCGGCGAGCGCATACCTCGCTAGGCAGGGGGTGCGCACTCTGCTGCGGCGCTACCGCTGCAGGCTCGGCGAGCTCGACCTGGTCTGCACGGACGACGCTTCATTGATCGTCGTCGAGGTGCGGGCTCGCAGCAGCACTCGCCATGCGTCGGCCGCCGACAGCGTGGACTACTTCAAGCGACGGCGTATCGTGCAGGCGACACGGCACCTGCTGATGCGTCACCCGACGTGGGGCGAGCGGCCGGTCCGGTTCGACGTCGTCGCGATCGAGCGGATCGAGTCGGCCGAGCCGCGGATCGCGTGGATCCGCGGGGCATTCGACGCCGACTGAGCCGCCCGGCAGTTGAACCGTCTGCGGCTTGCAGGCACAGTGGGCGCCCCTGTTCACCGGCGGTCTTACGCATGGAAGAACGCGTACTCGAGCATTTTCGCGAAAGCCTCGCGGTCAAGCAGGCTTCCACCGAGCTCGCCCCGCTGATTACCGCGGCAGCGCATGCCATGACGCAGGCTCTGCTGTCGGACGGGAAGATCCTGAGCTGCGGCAACGGCGGCTCCGCGGCCGACGCGCAGCATTTCTCCTCGGAGCTGCTGAACCGCTTCGAGCTGGAGCGGCCCGGCCTGCCGGCGCTGGCCCTGACCACCGACAGCTCCACTCTGACGTCGATCGCGAACGACTACGAGTTCGCGGACGTCTTCGCAAAACAGGTCCGGGCGCTCGGGCAGGCGGACGACGTGCTGCTCGCGATCTCGACCTCGGGCAATTCGGGGAACGTGTTGCGCGCGATCCACGCTGCACACGAGCGCGGCATGACGGTCGTCGCGCTGACCGGCCGCGACGGCGGCACGATCGCTCCGGCCCTCGCTCCGGGCGATCTCGAGCTGCGCGTGCCGGCGCAGCGCACGGCGCGCATCCAGGAAGTGCACCTGCTGATCATCCACTGCCTCTGCGACCTGATCGACGCGGAGTTGCTGGGCGCCGCATGAAAGCGGCGGGGACCGGGAGGGGCGGGTCGCGGCCTCGGAAGGCGCTCGCGGCGGCGCTACTTGACGACCTTCAGTGACGGCTTTTTCGGCTCGTCCGGGGAGGGCGAGTCGGGACCGCCGCCCGGCTGCGGAGGCGGCGCCTCCTCTTCCGGAAAAATCATGCCCTGCCCGGTCTCGCGCGCGTAGACGCCGAGCACGGCGTCGACCGGAATCTCGACGCGCCTCGACACGCCGGCGAAACGCGCCTCGAACGTGACCAGCTCGTTACCGAGCACGAGACCGCGCGTCGCGCTCGGACTGACGTTCAGGACGAGCTTGCCGTCTGCGGCGTGGCCGCTCGGCACGACGAGATCCTCGCGCGTCGCGTCGACGACGATGTGGGGCGTCATGTCGTTGTCCAGTATCCACTCGTGCATCGCACGCAGCAGATACGGACGTTTCATCGTCGGTTTGGCGCCGTTGCCGGTCATCGGGACAGCTTCGTTTCGGAGACGGAGCCCTGCGCCGCGGCAGCTATTGGCGCATCTCCTGCTCGAGCTCCGTCAGGCTCGCCTGGAACGACGGTCTCGAGAAGACCTCGTCCATGTAACGCTGAATCGGCCGCGCGTGCGGCGGCAGCTGGATGTTGAACAGCGGCAGCCGCCACAGAATCGGCGCGATCGTGCAGTCGACGAGCGAGAACTCGTCGCTCAGGAAGAAGGGCTTCGCCGAGAAGATCTCGACGCTCGACAGGATGCTTTCCTCGAGCGCCTTGATGGCGCGGCTGACGGGTTTGCGGTCGCCCGCCTCGTAGATCTGCTCCGCCAGCGAGTACCAGTCCTTCTCGATCCGGAACAGCGCGAGCCGAAACTGCGCGCGCGTGACGGGATCGACGGGCATCAGAGGGGGGTGCGGAAACCGCTCGTCCAGGTACTCGATGATGACCCGCGAGTCGTACAGGACCAGATCCCGGTCGACCAGCGTCGGCACCGTGTTGTACGGGTTCAGGTCGAGCAGGTCTTCGGGCAGGTTACCCTCGTCTACGTCGATGATGTCGATGTTGATGCTCTTCTCGGCGAGCACGAGCCGCGTCCGGTGACTCCACGGATCGGCCGGCTTCGAGAACAGGGTCATCACCGACCGACGGTTTGCGATTACCGTCATAATTGTGGAGTCTCCTTGAGCATTCCGGAAGGCGCAGGCACGGTGCCGGCTACTCGACGTCCTTCCAGATTTCCTTCTTCAAGAGATAGGCGATCAGCAGGAACACGAGAAGAAAGCCTATCACTTTGATACCGAGCGCCTGCCGTTCCTGCTGCATCGGCTCGGCGATGTAGTCCAGAAAGTTCACGATGTCGCGGGCGACCTGGTCGTACTCCGCTTCGCTCAGCGTTCCTTCGCGCACGACCTCGAACCCGACGATCTCCGCTGCCTCGTCGGGATTCGCGGAGCTCTCGCCGCCTTCGTACACGGGCTGCCGGACGCCTTGCAGCTCCCACAGCACGTGCGGCATGGCGGTGTTCGGCAGGACCAGGTTGTTGGAGCCGGTAGCCGTCGACGGATCGGCATAGAAGCTGCGCAGGAAGCTGAAGATGTAGTCCGTGCCGCGCGCCCGGGCCATCAGCGACAGATCCGGAGGCGCGACGCCGAACCAGCGGGCTGCGTCCTCGTCACGCATCGCGTTCGACATCGTGTCGAAGGGCTGCTCGCCGGTGAACATCAGGTTGTCGATCAGCTGCTGTTCGGTGAGGCCGAGACCCTCTGCGAGCTTGTTGTAGCGGACGTATTGCGCGGAATGGCAGCCGAGGCAGTAGTTGACGAAATATTTCGCCCCGCGCTGCAGCGATGCCCTGTTGGCGATGTTGTTGTTCGCCGGCACGATCACCTCGCCTTCCGTGGCCGCCGGCGCGGCGAACGACGCGAGACATGCGGCGGCG
>JAFGNC010000387.1 GCA_016927175.1 Gammaproteobacteria bacterium
AGCTGGCGCAGCAGCTCGTCGCCGGCGCTGTGCCCGCACGCGTCGTTGACGATCTTGAACTGGTCGAGGTCGATGTGCAGCACGGCATAGGACGTCTCGCGCGCCTTGGCGCTCTTCAGAGCCCGCTCGAGCCGGCTCTCGAACTCGCGCCGGTTCACGAGCTCCGTCAGGATGTCGTGGCTCGCCGCGTAGCTGAGCCGCCGGTTCAGCTCCCGCGACTCGCTGACGTCGTGGAACACGAGCACGCCGCCCGTCACGTTGCCGACGGGATCGCGGATCGGCGCGGCCGTGCTCTCGATATACAGCTCGTTGCCGTCGCGCCGGATCAGCAGCGTCGGCCGGACGGACTTGATCGAGCGGTTGCGCCGCATCGCGACCGCGACGGGATTCTCGACCGGCTCGCAGGTCTCCTCGTGGAACCCGCGGAAGATCTCGTCGATCGTGCGCCCGACCGCGTCGTCGAGCTTCCAGCCCGTCAGATCCTCGGCGACCGGGTTCAGGTACTGCACCCGGCTGTCGGCATCGGTCGTCACGACACCGTCGCCGATCGACTGCAGCGTGATCTGCGCGCTTTCCTTCTCGCGGAACAGCGCCTCCTCGTACAGCTTGCGCTCGGTGATGTCGGTCTCGACGCCGACCAGGCGCTTCAGCCGGCCGTGGTCGTCGACCCGGCCCTTGACGCGGCTCTGTACCCACCGCCATTCGCCGTTCGCGTGGCGCATCCGGTGCACGCTCTCGAACAGCTCGGTGCGCCCCTCGAGGTGCTCGCGGATCTGCGCCTGCACGCGCGCCATGTCGTCCGGGTGAACGAGAAAGCGCCACTCCGGCACGTCTTCCGTCAGGCCGTAGCCGAGCATCGCGCGCCAGCGCGGCGAGAAGTACATGGAGTTGTCGCGGACGTCGTAATCCCACAGGCCGTCATTGGCCGTGTTCGTCACCAGGCGGTCGCGCTCCTGGACCGTGAACAGGTCTTCCTGGAGGCGGATGCGCTCGAGCCCGCTGGCGCAGCTGACGCCGACGAGCTTCAGGGCCAGGTGCAGATCGGCCGTCCATTCCGGATTCGGCCTGGAGCTGCAAATCCCGAGGAGGCCCCCGAGCGTGTCGCGTATATTGAAGCCGACGACCAGCAGCGCGCCGACGTTCAGGCTCGCGAGGTTCTCCGCGTCGCGGCGCTGCGCGAGCGGCGCATTCGACGTATCGGAAATCTCCAGCAGCCGCAGATGCTCCAGGCGGCTGCGGATCCACGGGAAATCCGTGAGCTCCCGCGACTTCAGAACTTCCGGATTGCAGGTCGAGAACGTGGAGCGGCCCGCGTAGACCTTGTCGAACACGGTCGCGTCGTCGTCCAGCAGCGCGATGAACAGGGAATCGGCGGAACAGGCGTCGGTCAGCGACTGGAGGCCGGCCTTGAGCCTCTCTTCGACGTTTGCGACCGAAACGCTCTGAAAATCAACGGCGACCTTCGTGCAGATCAGGTCGAGGCCGGGAGCACGGGACTTGGCAGCCACGCCTGTCAGACTGCAATGCTCTGGACCCGGTTGAATCGTATCCTCTTTGATAGCGTCAACGCGCCCGGCTCCATCACCCATTCGTGGGCTCCAACGCGATCAGGAGCGTCTCCGGCTGATTGATTACCCCCAAGACCGTCAGCATTGTGACAGCAAAGCGGCAGATTACAAGCAGCCTGTCCCCGAACTGCGACATGCGTGCCGTCGGTGCCGGCGAGGCGACATAAGTCCCCGCCACGCGGGAATTAACCCCGCCGCGCAAACCGCATCGTTTCAGTAAGGCGTACTTCACTGGATTGCCCGAAAGGACGTTGTGCTCATGGCAAATTTCCATCCCCTGCCCCGCCCGCTGTGCGCGGCGCTCGCAGCCGCGCTGCTGGCGGCGCCGGCCGCGGCGCAGGTTCCGACCGCCGACACGGCACTGACGATTTATTCGACGACCCGGCCGGGCGGCGTCCCGGCGGACCAGTACCGCCCGGCGCCCGGCGGCTACCCGAGCCTCGCGGGCCGGGACGTGCCGGGCTACGCGGTGATCCGCCAGCAGCGCCGGCTCGAGCTCGATTCCGGCCTGAATCGGATCGATTTTCGCGATGTGGCCGCCTACATCGACCCGACGACGGTGACGTTCGAATCGCTGACGGCGCCGGATACGACGCGCGTCATCGAGCAGAACTTCCGGTTCGACCTCGTCAGCGCCGATAAGCTCCTCGACCGCTACATCGATCAGATCGTCACGGTGGACCAGGTCGCGGGCGACCGCGTCACGTCGATTACCGGCCGGCTGCTCAGCACTGCGGGGGCCTTGGTGCTGCAATCCGACGACGGCCGCATCCACGCGGTGCGCAGCTACCAGAACGTGCACTTCCACGATCTTCCGGGCGGACTGATTACGCGACCCACGCTGGTCTGGGACGTCGCCGCCGAGCGCGCGGGCACGCACGACGCACGCATCGGCTATCAGACGGCCGGCCTGACCTGGTGGGCCGACTACAACCTGGTTTTCCGCGAAGGGGCGGACGCGAACAGCGGAGCCGCTGACGTCCACGCCTGGGTCAGCGTGCTGAACCGCTCCGGAGCGAGCTTCGACGACGCGCGCCTGAAGCTGATCGCCGGCGACGTGAATCGCGCCGAACCGGCGCAGCCGCGGGTCATGCGGGCGCTCGAGGCCGCCTCGGTCGCGCAGGACGCCGCCGGGTTCGACGAGCGAAGCTTCTTCGAGTTCCATCTCTATACGCTCGGCCGCACGACGACGCTGCCGGGCGACTCGACGAAGCAGATCGAGCTGTTTCCGAAGGCCGCCGACGTGCCGGTCCGGAAGAAGCTCGTCTACTACGGGCTCGCGCCCCACTACGGGACTTTCGGCGGGCCCGCCACGGATCGCGACTACGGCCTGCCGATGAACACGAAGGTCGACGTCTACCTCGAGCTCGACAATCGCGCCGAGGCGGGGCTCGGCGTGCCCCTGCCGGCCGGCCGCCTGCGCGTGTCGCAGCTGGACCCCGCCGACTCGACGCTCGAGTTCATCGGCGAAGACGTCATCGACCACACGCCGAAAGACGAGACGGTGCGGATCCGGCTCGGGTCGGCTTTCGACGTCGTCGGCGAGCGCCGCCAGACCGCGTTCAGGCTCGAGCGAGACGCGGAGCGGATGGAGGAGTCGATCGAGATCAGGGTACGTAACCACAAGACGGCGCCGGTCGAGGTCCTGGTCCGCGAGGTCCTGTTCCGCTGGACCACGAGCGAGATCCTCGAATCGTCCCACGACTGGGAGCGCGACGATGCCCGCACGGTCCATTTCCCCGTCACCGTCCCGGCCGACGGCGAAGTCACGGTCCGTTACACCGTGCGATACACGTGGTGAGCAGGCGCGATCGGCGGCGGAGCGCCGGCGGTGGCGTTGCGGACCCTGCCGCGCGACGGGTCAGGCTCGGCTTCGGTTCGGCCCGGACCGCCCCGCGCCGCGCGCCCCGCGCCGTGCGGCGGCTACTGCCCGGCCGGCCGCCGCAGCATCAGGACGTTGCGTTTGCAGATCGCCACCAGCGCGTCGTGCTGGTTGTATCCCCTGTGCTCGAGCGTCAGTATGCCGTTCGCCGGCCGCGACCGGCTCGGCCGCATCGCGACCACCTCCGTCTCGACCCGCACCGTGTCTCCCGCGAACAACGGATGCGGAAAACGCACGTCCTCGAGACCCAGATTCGCCACGGTCGTCCCGAGCGTCGTCTCGTGAATGGAGATGCCGACGATCAGGCCCAGAGTGAAAAAGCTGTTGATCAGCGGCTGACCGAACTCCGACTGCGTCCGCATGTACTCGCGATCGATGTGCAGCGGCGCGGGATTGTGCGTCATCGCGCTGAACAGCACGTTGTCCGTCTCGGTCAGCGTGCGCCGTATCGCATGCCGGAAGACGCGGCCGACCTCGAATTCCTCGTAATAATGACCCGTCACGTCCATGGCTCCGTCCTGATGCTTCGGTTCGAGCGGCGCTTCGCGAGCGCCGCCGGTCACGCCTCGGACAGCTCGCGGCCGCGAGCCGCCGCCGCGAGCACGGCCTCCGCCAGCAGCTTCGCCATCGCGTCGCCGTCCATCAGCACCCTGAGCGCCGCCTCCGTCGTACCGCCCGGGCTCGTGACGCGGCGCCGCAGCTCCGCGGCCGGATCGCCGGAGGACTCGGCGTATGCGCCGGCCCCGGCCACCGTCACGGTCGCGAGCCGCGTCGCGAGACGCTCGTCCAGCCCAACCGCGACGCCGGCACGCGTCAGCGCCTCGATCAGCAGGAACACGTAGGCGGGGCCGCTGCCGGACACGGCCGTGACGGCATCCATCTGCGCTTCGTCGTCGACCCACTCGACGGCGCCGACCGCCGACATCAGATCCGTCGCGAGCTCGCGCTGCGCGGCCGCAACCTGCGGTGACGCCGTCAGCACCGTCATACCCCGGCCGATAGCCGCGGGCGTATTCGGCATCGCGCGAACGACCGCGGCGTCGGCGCCGAGCTCCGCCGTCAGCGCTGCGATCGGCTTCCCCGCGGCGATCGACAGCACCAGCGGCGGCCGGCCGCCGGCCGCGGCCTGCGTCAGCGATCGCAGCGCCCCTGCGAGCTGCCCCGGCTTCACGGCCATCACGACGATATCGGGCGCGGAGCCGCGCAATGCGTCCGTCGCCGCGGCCGCTCCTCTGACGCCGAGCTTGGCGGCGGCGTCGAGCGCGGCGGGAGCCGGATCGGCGACTCGTATGGATTCCGGCGCGATGCCGCGTTCGAGCCAGCCCCTGACGAGGGCCTGACCCATGTTGCCGAATCCCAAGAGCACGATGTTCCGCTTCATGTCCCTGCCCACCGGCCGGCGTTGGCCGGCCTCTACAGCTCCGGCGCGACCCGCCGCACGTCCTGCGTCTCCTCGATCGTGACGTGCCGGTCGTCGAAGAGCTTCTGGTCGAGCGCATTCTCGCTGCGCGCAATGACGCACGTCACCGCCGAATCTCCGGTCACGTTGACCGCCGTCCGCAGCATGTCGAGCAGCCGGTCGACGCCGATGATCAGCGCGATGCCCTGCACCGGCAGACCGACCTGCTGCAGCACCATGGCCAGCATGATCAGCCCCGCGCTCGGCACGGCCGCCGTTCCGATCGACGCGAGCGTCGCCGTCAGCACCACGGTCAGGTAGTCGCCGAGGCCGAGATCGACCCCGTACACGTTGGCGATGAACACCGTCGCGACGCCTTGCATGATCGCCGTGCCGTCCATGTTGATCGTCGCGCCGAGCGGCACCGTGAAAGCCGCGATGGAGTTGCCGACGCCGTGACGGCGCTCCAGCGTGTTCAGCGTGACGGGTATCGTCGCGCTGCTCGACGACGTGCTGAAGGCGAACGTCATGACCGCCTTCATCTTGGCAAAGAACGGAATCGGGTTCAGACCGCCGAGCCGCAGCAGCAGCGTGTACGTCAGCGCGACGTGCAGCACGAGACCCGCGGCGACGACCAGGAAATAGCTCGCGAGCGGCCGGAACGCATCAAGCCCCTGCGTCGCGAACGTACGCGCGATCAGCGCGAACACGCCTATGGGCGCGGTCTTGATCACGAGCAGCACCATCCGCATCACGACGTCGTTCAGATCGTGGAACACGCCCGCGACGCGCCTGCCCGCCTCCCCGGACACCGAGATCGCGAAGCCGAGCAGCAGCGCGAAGACGATGATCTGCAGCATCTCGCCCTCGGCCAGCGCGCGGATCGGGTTCGAGGGCACCATGTCGATCAGGACTTCGGTCAACGGCGGGGCTTCACGACTCTCGAACTCGACGTTACCCGCGAGCTCGAAGCCCTCGCCGGGCGACACGAGCAGCGCCAGCGTCAGCGCGAGGACGAGCGCCGCCGCCGTCGTGACGAGGTACAGCCCCAGGGTCTTTGCGCCGAGCCGGCCGAGCGCGCGCATGTCGCCGAGGGACGTGACGCCGCAGACCAGCGACACGAGCACGAGCGGCACCACCATCATCTGCAGTAACGCGATGAAAATCCGGCCGACGATCTCGAACAGACCGCCGACGAGCCAATCGTCGACCAGAGCGGTGCCGGAGCCGACGGCGCCGAGCAGAACGCCGACGACGATGCCCGCCACCATCGCGGCGATGATTTTTTGCGTGAATCCCACCGAGAGCCCCGGCCACGAGATCGACGGGACACTAGCGGCTACCCCGCGGCAGTGCAACACGGCGGCACGTCAACATCCAACGGCAGCGGCAGATTGGTTAATATGCGCGCTGGAATGACGCGCCGCGTTCCCCATGCGCAACAACAACACCCGAGCCGAACGCGAGCTCGAAGACTCAACTCCCGGATCCCAGCGCCCGGAGACCGTCCACGGCCGCCCCGCCCGCGCGGCACGGCGCATGCACGGTTTCGGCTCCGGTGCGCAGGTCGGCCGCGGCCCTGGCGCTTCCGACAGAAGCAGGAGATGACGTGAGAGACGTCTACGTCATCGGCGTTGCCCAGGCGCCGGTCAACCGGGACATGTCGACCCGCGGCCGCTATATGGCCGCGGAGGTCGTGCGGCAGGCGCTGGCCGACTCCGGCGTCGAGCAGGATCGGGTCGACGCGTTGTACGTGGGCAACATGACGTCGGGGCTCCTCGCCGGGCAACAGCAGCTCGGCGGCCTGGTCGCCGACTATGCCGGCCTGCGCGGCATCGACGCGGTCACGATCGAAGCGGCCTGCGCGTCGGGCGCGGCCGCGGCGCGCATGGGTTTCATGACGATCGCCGGCGGCATGAACGACGTCGTCGTCGTATGCGGGCTCGAGCGCATGACGCACGTGGACCGCGACACCGTCACTCGCGCGCTGGCGACCGCCGCGGACTGGGAGCTCGAGGGCGCGCTCGGCGAGTCTTTCATGTCGCTGAACGCTCAGCTCATGCGCCGTTACATGGATCGCTACGACGTCGGGGCCGCCGACTTCGCGCCGTTCTCGATCAACGCGCACCGCAATGCCTTGACGAACCCGAACGCGCTGTTCCACAAGCCGGTCGACGTCGAAGGGTACCTGGCATCGCGCATCGTCATCGACCCGATTCGCGTATTCGACGCGTCTCCCGTCTGCAACGGCGCCGCCGCTTTCGTGCTCGCGAGCGGAGAGGCCGTCAGCTCGATCGCGCCGAACTCACCGCGCGTCCGGATCGCAGGCTCCGCCGCGGCCACGGCCCCTCTCGCGCTGCAGCGGCGGGCGGACATGCTGCAGCTCGAGGCGGTGACGATCTCCACCCGGAAGACCCTCGAGCAGGCCGGCGCCCGCCACGAGGACGTCAGCCTGTTCGAGCTCCACGACGCGTTCACGATCATGGCCGTGCTGAGCCTCGAATCCGCCGGCTTCGCGGCGCCCGGCACGGGCACACGGCTCGGCACCGAGGGGCGCATCGGGCTCGACGGCGACCTGCCGCTGACGACGATGGGGGGCCTCAAGGCACGAGGGCATCCGGTCGGCGCCACGGGCGTTTACCAGTTCGTCGAGGCGTATCTGCAGCTGATCGGAGCGGC
>JAFGNC010000388.1 GCA_016927175.1 Gammaproteobacteria bacterium
CGATGGCTTTGCGCACGCCGATCTCGCGCGTGCGCTCGAGCACGGACGTCGTCATGATGTTCATGATCCCGAGCCCGCCGACCAGCAGCGACACCGACGCGGCGACGATCCCGATCAACGAGACGCCCTGCAGGATCCTGTTCGCCGTGGCCACCGCCTGCGCCATCGTCTCGGAGTTGTACTCGTACTGCGCATTGTGGTTGCGCTTCAGCATCGTCACGATCTGCGTGACCGCGGCGTCGGCATCGGCCGCAGTGACGGCCTGCGCCTGAATCAGGCGGATGTCCTTCGTGCCGATCATCTGCTGCAGCACCGTGTACGGCACCAGCACGCGGTTGTTCGCATTGGCGCCGCCCGCCGAGCCGATCGCGGCGAGGAAGTCGCGGCTCTTCTCCTGCAGCAGCCCGATCACTGTGAACTTCCTGCCGCTGATGCGGATCTCGGCCCCGACCGGGTCGCGGTCGGGGCCGAACAGCTCGTCCCTGACTTCGGGGCCGAGAATCACGACCGGCCGGCGGCGCCGCTCGTCCTGCAGCCGGAACGGCCGGCCTCGGACGATCACGTCGTTGTTGACGGCGAGGTAGTCGACGCCGACACCGGAGATGCGCGCGTTGCTGTAACGGTTGCCGGCCCGCATGCCGAGGCGCGGCCCCTCCTTCTCGACGTATGGCGTCGCCAACGCGACCTTGTCGCAGCAGCCCTGCCGGATCGCCTGGTAATCGCGCTCCTGAATGCCCGAGCCCGGACGCTCCGCGCGAAAAGGATCGCTGTCGTTGTATCTGCGGTAGACCCATACGGAGCTCAAACCGAAAGTCTCGAGCTCCTCGAATATGCGCTGCCTGCCGCTGTTCGCGATCGTGCCGACGGCGATCACCGCCGCGACGCCGACGGCGATACCGAGGATGCTCAGCACGCTCCGCAGCCGGTTGTCGCGCAACGCGGACCAGGCCTGCGCAAGAATTTCGCCCCAGATCCGGCTCGCGCGGCTCATCTTCGCTCCTCCGTCTCGATCTCGCCGTCCAGCATGTGCAGAACCCTGGTGGCATAGGCCGCGACGTTCAGGTCGTGCGTCACGAGCAGCACCGTCTTGCCCTCGGCGTTCAGCGCGAGAAACAGCTCCATGACGGAGTGCCCGGTCTTCGAGTCGAGGTTGCCGGTCGGCTCGTCCGCCAGGATCACGACCGGGTCGTTGACGAGCGCGCGCGCGATCGCGACGCGCTGCTGCTGGCCGCCCGACAGCTCCGCGGGCGCATGCTCGGCGCGGTCGGCGAGACCGACCCGCTCGAGCGCGGCGAGCGCGCGCTCGGCGCGCTCCCGCCGCGCCATGCCCTGATAGACGAGCGGCAGCTCCACGTTCCGCAGCGCGCTGATGCGCGGCAGCAGGTTGAACGACTGGAACACGAAGCCGATCCGCTGCCCGCGGATCAGCGCGAGATCGTCCTCGGAGCGCCCGTCGACGTCGGTGTCCGCGAGCCGATAGCGGCCCGAATCCGCCGTGTCCAGGCAGCCGATGATGTTCAGCAGCGTAGACTTGCCGGAGCCCGACGGCCCCATCAGCGCCGCGAACTCACCGGATCCGAGCTCGAGCTTGACGCCCTTCAGCACCGGAATCTCGAGCTGACCGCGGTGATACGACTTGCAGACGCCGTCGAGCTCGATCATGGCTCAACCGCTCCCGCCGCGCTTGCCCGGCACGGTTCTCCTCAACCCGCCTCTTCGCCCGCGGTCGCCTGCGCCTGTTGTCTCTCGGCCATGCGCTTGCGCAGGCTCAGCGGGCGCATGTCCGTCCAGACTTCCTTGATGTACTCGAGGCACTCCGCCTTCGGGCCGCTCTTACCCGCATCCTTCCAGCCGAGCGGGTTGTCCTTGTAGGCCGGCCAGATCGAGTACTGCTCTTCGTGATTGACCACGACCTTGTAGATCGTCGTGTCTTCCTCGTCGTTCCATCCCATCGTCGTGTCCTCCGGTTGTTGCCTGGGCGGCGAATCAGGACGCCGCGGCGTCCGCGTCGGCCGGTTCCTCTTCGAGCGCGTAATCCGGAATCTCGAATTCCAGCTCCTTCTCGCAGAACTCCCGCCACTCGGGCGTCACGTCGTCGAAGATGACGTTCTCGTCGAGGAAAATGCCGTCGGTGACGACGTAGTTCTGCTGCAGGTAAAGATGATCCTCGTCGGTCAGCTCCCGCGGCACGTCGACCTCTTTGCCGTCCACGATCTGTTTGTCCGGCCGTACGTTCTCGCTCTTCTCGCTCCACGCCGGGTACGCGCGCAGGCGCGTGATCGGATATGCCTTGCAGTATCTGCCCATTGTCTTTGCCATGTTCATGCCTCCGCCGCAGCTTCGACCGGTTGCAGTGCCCCTTCCCCCTTCAGCGTCCCGAGATCGATGTCGGCGATGCACCGTACCTTCTCGTAGTTCAGCGTCAGGTCGCCGACCAGGTGGACCGTTCCCGTGGCCGACTCGAAATCCGCGCCGCCGAGATCGGTGTCGTTCCTGTCGAGCCGGACGCCGAGCTCGGTGCCGCCGCGCGTGTCGGTGAATTTCACGTGCACGTAGCCGCGATCGATGCACTCCTTCAGGTTCCGCGCGGTCCGGTCGGGCCGCAGGCTCGCTTCGACGGGATGCCGCCCCGTCGCCAGTCGCTCCACCAGTTCGTTCATGTCGATATCTCCCGTTGGTTGCTCTCGAGCCGCTCAGGTCGACGGCTGTTTCAAAGTGCCCTGCCCCTCGATGTCCGGGAGGCCGGGCTCGTAACCGATGAATGCGCGGAAGGCGGCATTGCGGGCGACGACGATCGACAGCAGCGCCATGCTCGCGCCGCAGCCGCCGAAGATCAGCGCGATGTCCCGATCGAGGAGGTCGTACAGCAGCCCCCCGCTGCCCATGCCGAGGGGCGCGAGGCTGCCGGTCACCGTCGCCAGCACGCCCTGCACCCGGCCGCGCATCTCGCTCGCCACGCGGGCCTGCGTGATCGAGTGCACGTTGACGCCGTTGAAGCCGGTCAGCACGCCGATCGCGAGCGCCAGCGTCAGCGCGACGTCGAGGCTCCTGACGAGTCCGAGCAGCCCCACAGACACGGAGCTGACGATCGCGAACGCGATCATCAGCCCGGCGCGATGACTGCCGTTCAGCCGCAGCACGCCGGCCCCGACGGAGCCGAGCATGATGCCCCCGGTATAGGTCGCCAGCAGGTAGCCGTACCATTCCGGCGACGCCCCGAGGTGGTCGTCCACATAGAACGGCAGCAGCACGATGATCGGCATCGTGAAGAACGCGAACACGGCCGTGAACAGGAACACCTGCCGCAGCCCTTGCTGACGGCCGACGAACTTCAATCCCTCGACGAGGTCGCCCCGGAATGCGCGGCGGCCGGCCGCGGCATCGCTCCGCCGCCCCGCGGGCATGCGCACGAATGCGACGCTCGCCGCGGACAGAAGGAAGCTGATGCCGTTCGCGAGCGCGAGGATCGGGGCGCCGAGCAGCACGTACAGCGCGCCGCCGACGGCCTGCCCCGTCAGCAGGGCGGTCTGCGCGGTCAGCTGCCGCAACGAGTTCGCCTTCATCAGCTTGGCGGGCGGCACGAGGTCCGGAATCGCGGCGCTGATCGCCGGCACGAAGAACGCCGTCGCGGCGGACATCGACACGGCGACGGCGATCAGCCAGGCCGTCGTCACGAGCGTCGCGTCGGGCGCGAAGTACAGGGCCGCGGCCACCGACAGGACGAGCAGCCCGCGCACCAGATCCGTGACGAGCAGAATCGCGCGCCGCGACAGCCGATCCGCCGCCGTGCCGCCGATCGCCCCGAGCAGCACGATCGGCAGGCCGCTCAGCATCATGACCAGCCCGACCAGCGTCGCCGAGCCGGTCGCCTCCTTGAGCCACAGCACGATCGCGATCGCGTAGACGTGTCCGCCCATCCGGCTGACGAACTGCCCCTGCCACAGCAGCAGGAAGTTTCTGTTCAGTAGCCGCGTCGGTTGCATGGCTCACGGGCCTCCGTCGCGCATCGCCCGCGCTTCGCTCCGCGCGCCCGGGAAGCCGAAGCCCGCCAGATGCGAGTCGAGATTCCGCTCGAACCGCCGCCGCTGCTCCGCGCTGAGCATCCCGGCCGCCTCCCCGGCCCTGCCGCGCCCGATGAAGGCACGCCGCAGCAGGCCCTTCTCCCACAGCAGCTCCGTCGCGTGGTCGAACTTGTCCTCGTGCCGCTTCATGTAGGCGAGGCTGCACTTCTCGCGGACCATCGGCAGGCGGGCCGGGTCGACGTCGATTCCGCAGAAGTCGGCGATCCTCGCGATGCAGCCGTCGAGGTCGCGGAGCAGATCCTCGTACCGCAGGTGCAGGACGTTGCGGCGGCCGGCCTGCTCGAGCCAGCCGGCCACGTGCTCGAACCACGAGCCGTACTGGACGCGGCCTTTCAGGAAACGCTCGAAAAACGCGTCGAAGTCGCCCTTGTAACCGAGGTGCGAGCGGTACAGCCTCCAGTACGACGCCGCGACGTCCTCGCCGCTGCGCGTCACGTAGATGTAGCGGCACGGCCCCTTCGGAATCCGAGAGTACGGCAGGTGGCTCTTGATGATCCGCACCGGCGGCAGGCGCTCGAGGTTGTCGCCGCGCGCCGCGGCCCGCTCGAACCATGGGCACACTTCCGCGATGTGCGTGAAGTCGTCGCTGCCGCCGGTCGTCAGCTGGTACAGGATCATCTGCATCCAGGTCGTGCCGGAGCGCGGATAAGTGACGATGAAGACGTCGCTCGGCCGCGGAACGAACTCGACGAACCTGACGTTGATGAAGTTGACCTGGTTCGCGAGATAGCTCAGCGCCCTGCGCGTCACGTTCAGCGCGAGCTGCAGCGCGCGGCCGACGCACCTGAGCAGCACGGACGCCGGCTTTCGCCACGCGCTACGCACGGGCGGCCCTCCTGCCGCACTCGGCGGCGAGGTCGTGCAGCCGGCCGACGTAGTCGTCGGCGAGACGCTCGATGGTGCCGCGCGCGTGCAGGTTGCAACTGTAGTTCCAATGCACCCTGAGCACGCCGCCCCTTACGCTCGCGACGACGTACAACGGATAGGTGCGCAGGCCGAGCGGGCTGCGCTCGTGCCCCTTCGACTCGGGTGCCGCGCGGAACGGGATCGCATCCGCAAGCGCCTGATCGAGCCGACCGAGATAGTTGAAGTTGAGCTCGGCGGGCGGTGTCTCGCCGAGCAGCTCGCGAACCTGCGGATCGCTGCACAGGTAGCGGAGCAGGCCGAAGCCGATTCCGCCTTTCGGCACGCGCGCCAGCTGCCCCGCGACGTGCTCGAGTGCCGCACGCCCCGCCTGCCGGCTCCGAAGATCCAGCGTGACCGGGTAGATGCAGGTGAACCAGCCGACCGTGCGCGACACGTCGACGCCGGCGGCGACTTCCTCGCGGCCGTGCCCCTCGAGATCGACGCGCACGGCGCGCTGGCCCGTCCATGCGCCGATCGTCTCGACCAGCGCCGTCAGCAGGACGTCGACGATGCCGGCACCCTCGGCCGGCAGATCGCGCAGCAGCGCGT
Organism: Gammaproteobacteria bacterium; assembly: GCA_016927175.1. Classification (GTDB taxonomy): domain Bacteria; phylum Pseudomonadota; class Gammaproteobacteria; order Steroidobacterales; family Rariloculaceae; genus ZC4RG20. The sequence continues at coordinate 5,538 of JAFGNC010000388.1, forward strand.
GCGTCGAGTCCGCGTCGAGCGCTCGCACGACGAGATCACCCGACGCCTCGGTGTTGGCGCCTTCGCGGTCGCGCGGCAGGCGCGGCACGTCGGCACGAGCCCCGTCGGCCCAATGCTGCAGCTCGGCGCGCAGCGGCAACGCGTCCGCATGCGCCGCCAGCGCGAGTGCCCAGTCGCGGTACGAGCTCGTCTTCGGCGGCAGCACGACGGCCGGCTCGAGCGCTCCGGCCTCGGGTCCACGCGCCTCGTACCGACGCACCTCGGGCCGACGCTCCTCGAGCTGGCGATACGCGGCCTGGAAGTCCTCCATCAGCACGCGCGCCGAGAACACGTCGACGACGAGGTGATGGAGCACGATCAGCATCCGGTCCGCCTGCGCGGGGCCCGAAGCGAAATAGGCGGCACGCAGCAACGGTCCCGCGGCGAGATCGAGGCTCCCCTGCAGCGCCTGCGCCGCCGCCTCGAGCGCCGCGCGGCGCCGCGGCCCGCCCAGGGCCGACAGGTCGACGACCGAGAACGGCGCGCGGCCGTCTGGGGGCACACAGTGCTGCCGCCACAGCGTGCCGGTCCGCTCGAAGCGCAGCCGCAGCGCATCGTGATGGTGAAGCAGCGCGCCGAGCGCCCGCTCGACGAGCCCCGGATCGAGCGGCTCGTCGACGCTGCGCAGGAACGCCCAGTTCCAGTGATGCGGCGCGGCGAAGCTCTGCTCGAAGAACCAGTGCTGAATCGGCGTCAGCGGCACGTCACCGGTCAGCGTGTGCCGATCGGGTCTTTCGGCCCCGGTGTCTACAGGCGTCGCAATGCGGGCGAGGCCGGCCACTGTCGGGTTCCGGAACAGGTCGCTCGGCGAGATTCCGAGGCCGCGCTGGCGGGCCCTGGCGATGACCTCGATGCTCTTCATCGAGTCGCCGCCGAGCGCGAAGAAGTCGTCGTGCACGCCGACGCGCGCGACCCCGAGCACGTCCGTCCAGATCCGCGCCAGCGTGTGCTCTTCGGGGCTGCGCGGCCGTACGCGGCGCACCGCCGGCCGCCCGCCGTCGAATCGCGGGGCCGGCAGCGCGCGCCGGTTCACCTTGCCGCTCGACGTCGTCGGCAGAGCCCCGAGCGTGGCGATCAGCGCGGGCACCATGTAGTCGGGAACGCGGGCGCGAAGCGCCGTACGCAGCGCGTCGGCATCGCAGCACACTCCTTCGTGCATGACCACGTACGCGACGAGACGGAGCGCGCCGCGCTCGTCCTGCCGGGCGACGACGGCCGCCTCGCGCACGCCGGGCTGCGTCTTCAGCGCGCTCTCGATCTCTGCCGGCTCGATTCTGAAACCGCGGATCTTGACCTGGTCGTCGATCCTGCCGACGAACTCGAGCCGGCCGTCGCGCCGGTAGCGGCCGAGATCGCCGGTGCGGTACAGCCTGCCGCCGGGCGCCGCGCCGAAGGGATCGGGCACGAACTTCTCGGCCGTC
>JAFGNC010000389.1 GCA_016927175.1 Gammaproteobacteria bacterium
GAGCGGCGCGAGACGGTCGAGGCGCTTTGCGAGGCGCTGGCGGGCCGGGCGCTGGTCGTCATCGACGAGGCTTACCACGAGTTCGCCGACGCGACGGATTATCTGGATCTGCAGCGGCGTTTCGAGCACGTCGTGCTGCTGCGGACCCTGTCGAAGTTCGTGTCGCTCGCCGGCGTGCGCTGCGGCACCGTGATCGGCGCGCCGGACCTGATCGCGTTTCTCGGCAACGTGCTGCCGCCCTACACTTTCCCGACGCCGTCGATCGAGCTCGTGCTAGAGGCGCTGTCACGGGACTCGCTGCAGGTTTCCGAGGAACGCGTATCGGTGTTGAAGCGCGAGCGCGCGCGGCTCGCGAGGGCGCTGCTCGACGTGCCGCAGGTGCTCGAAGTCTACCCGAGCGACGCGAATTTTCTGCTCGTCAGAGCGGCGGACGCCCGGCGCCTGCGCGAAACCGCGCACCGTGCCGGCATTCTGGTGCGCACGTTCGAGGATCCTGCGATCGCGGACTGCGTCCGCATCACGATCGGCCGGCCGGAGCACAACGACCGGCTGCTGGCGGCGCTCGCCGGCGTGGAGCGGTTCGATGGCGCGTAAGATTCTTTTCGTCGCACGCGACGGCGCGCTGATCGAGTCGCCGCCGGAGGGCGCCGTCGACTCTCCGGACAAGGTCCGGCTGATGCCGGGCGTGATCCCGTCGCTGCTGCGCCTGCAGGGCGCCGGCTACGAAACCGTCGTCGTCACGAACCAGCCCGGGCTCGGCAGCGCGACCTACCGCCGGCCGGACTTCGAGCGCACCGAAAGCTTCATCCGCGCGCTGTTCGCATCGCAGGGCATCTCGTTCGCCGCGACGCTGGTCTGCCCGCACGAACCGGCGGAAGCCTGCCAGTGCCGCAAGCCGAACGTGGGGCTCGTGCGGGAGTATCTCGGGCCGAACGTCATGGATCGGGAGCGCTCCGTCGTGATCGGCGCCTCTTCCGTCGACGCCGAGCTTGCGGCGAATATCGGCATCGCGAGCCATACCGTCGCGAAGGACGGCACGCCGGAGCAGTCGTGGGCAGGCGTCGCCCGAGCCCTGCTGGACAGTCCCCGCACGGCGCGGGCTCACCGCAGGACGCGCGAGACCGATATCGAGGTCGAGGTCGATCTCGATCGCGAGGCGGACCCGGTGATCGCGACCGGTCTCGGTTTCTTCGACCACATGCTGGAGCAGGTCGGCAAGCACGGCGGCTTCGCTCTGCGCGTGACGTGCCGCGGCGATCTGGAGGTCGACGAGCACCACACCGTCGAGGACGTCGCGCTGACGCTGGGTCAGGCTCTGCGGCAGGCGCTCGGCGACAAGCGCGGGATCGGGCGCTACGGCTTTCTGCTGCCGATGGACGAGACGGACGCGGAAGTCGCGATCGACCTCGGCGGGCGGCCCTACCTCGTCTTCGAAGGGCAGTTCCCGCGCGATCGTGTCGGCGATCTGCCGACGGAGCTCGTGCCGCATTTCTTCCGGTCGCTCGCGGAAAGCCTCGGTGCAGCGGTGCACGTGCGCGTTCGGGGCGAGAACGCTCATCACATGGTCGAGGCGTGCTTCAAAGGCGTCGCGCGCACGCTCCGCCAGGCGCTCGTGCGCAGCGGCGACGCTCTGCCGTCGACGAAGGGACAGCTGTGAGCTCCACCGGCGCAGAGGCCGCGGACGAGCGGCTCGCGACCGATCCCGTCGTGATCGGCGGATGCGGCGCGAATCTCGCGTCGCTCGCGTTCGCGCTCGAGCGTCTCGGCTTCGTCGCGCCCGTCACCGAGGACCCGGAGCGCGTGCTGCGCGCGAGCCATGTGATCCTGCCGGGGGTCGGCGCGGCGCGCGACGCAATGGAGCGGCTCGAGCGCACCGGCATGGCCGAAATCGTGCCGCACCTGACGCGGCCGGTCCTCGGCATCTGCCTCGGCATGCAGCTGCTGTTCGAGGCGTCGGAGGAAGACGACGCCGAATGTCTCGGCGTGATCCCGGCGACCGTGCGGCGCCTGCCGCGGCGCGACGACCTGCCGGTGCCGCACATGGGCTGGAACGAGCTCGCGCTGCGCCGGCAGTCGCCGCTGCTCGACGGCGTCGCCGACGGCGGCTATGCCTATTTCGTGCACAGTTACGCGGCGCCGGTCGGCGATTACACGTGCGCCGTCGCGGACTACGGCGGAGAGTTCTCGGCCGTGGTCGAGCAGGCGAATTTCTTCGGCGCGCAGTTCCACCCGGAGCGTTCGTCGCGGCTTGGGGCGCGGCTGCTTCAAAACTTCCTGTCGTTGTGAGCGCGATGCGGAGGCGCAACGACCCGATGCGGAGCCGACGATGCTGCTGATTCCGGCGATAGACATCCGCGACGGCCGCTGCGTGCGGCTGCTGCAGGGCGACTTCGAGCGGGAGACCCGCTACGACGCCGACCCCGTCGAGCTCGCGGCGCGCTATCGACGCCTCGGCGCGAGCTGGCTGCACGTCGTCGACCTCGACGGGGCGGCCGCCGGAGCGCCGGCGAACCTGCCGCTGATCGCGGCCATGCGCGCCGACGGGCTGCGCGTGCAGCTCGGCGGCGGCATCCGTGACGAGGCGAGCCTGAAGCAGGCGCTCGACATCGCGGACCGCGTCGTGATCGGCAGCCTCGCGGTCGGCGAGCCGGAGCGTGTGCAACGCTGGCTGGCCGATCTCGGGCCGGAGCGCATCACGCTCGGCTTCGACGTGCGGCTCGACGACGCCGGCATCCCGTTCGTCACGACCCACGGCTGGACCCGCGGCACCGACCTGACGCTGGCGGACGCGGTCGAGCGGTATACGGCGCACGGGCTGC
>JAFGNC010000390.1 GCA_016927175.1 Gammaproteobacteria bacterium
CGTCCAGTACGACGCGGCACGGCTGTCGCGCGAGCTCGGCGCGGACTTCCGCCTCGTGTCCGAAGCGTCGGAGACCCACCGCACGCCGGCGGGCCAGGAACAGAAGTTCGCGTGGTTTCATTTCGTGCGCAGGCCGTCGAAGGCAATGCTCGACGAGGAGCTCGACGAGGCGCTGCGCGGAACCTTCCCGGCCAGCGACCCGACGGCCGTATCGCAACATTGAGCCCGCCGCCCCGCGCAGCGGGTGCGTAGCAGCGCCGCGATGAAGCGCCGCGGCTGACGGGGAGCTCTCCGCCGCTCGCCCGTCATTCGTTGTTCCGTCGCGCTCCGGAATCCGTTCGGCATCTCCGCCGGCGTCGCTGCGATTCTTCGGCGTCGCCGAACGAACTCTCCGGCACTGGTGCCTCAAATGCGAATGACACGCATTTGTATTGACTTACGTCCAGAAACGTGCATGATTCTCATTCTCATTTGCAGCCGTTTCTCGGGATTTCAGGGAAAGCACCGCCGCCATGAACAACAACGCCTTCACGAAGCTGCCGCCCCGCCATGCTCTGCTGCCGCCCCGCCACGCTCTGGCTACTGCGATCGGACTGTCGCTCGCGCCGTGGGTCCCTTTCGGCGCGCAGGCCCAGCAGCCCGCCCCCGCCGCCGAACGGCTCGAGACGATCGTCGTCGAGGGACGGCAATATCGCACCGAGGTCAGCTCGAGCAAGTTCACGGCGCCGCTGCTCGATACGCCCAAGTCCGTCAGCGTGATCACGTCGGACCTGATCGAGGAGCGTGCCGCGACCTCGCTCGTCGAGGCGCTGAAGTCCGTGCCGGGCGTCACGTTCAACGCCGGTGAAGGCGGTCAGCCGGCCGGCGACAACCTGAAGATCCGCGGCTTCGATGCCGGCGCCGACGTGTTCGTCGACGGCATTCGCGACGCGGGCTCGCAGACCCGCGACGTCTTCGCGCTCGAGCAGGTCGAGGTCGTCAAGGGGCCCGGCTCCGCGTACTCGGGCCGCGGCTCGACCGGAGGCACGGTGAATCTCGTGACCAAGAGGCCGATGCTGGACCGTTTCAGCGAGACCAGCGTCAGCGCCGGCAACGCGAGCCACGGCCGCGCGACGTTCGACGGCAACTACACGGTCGGCGACAGCGCGGCCTTCAGGCTCAACGCGCTGATCCACGAGGCGGACGTGCCCGGCCGCGACGAAGTTTCGCTGTCCCATCGCGGGCTCGCGCCGTCGTTCAGCGTCGGAATCGACCGGCAGACCCGGGTCGACCTTTCGCTCTATCACTACCGCACGGACGACGTGCCCGACTACAGCATCCCGTACTCGCGCAACGCCGAGAATACGGCGCCCGAAGGCGCGCCCGTCGACGTCGACCGCGATAACTTTTACGGCCTGCTGAACCGCGACTTCCAGAAGACCGGCTCCGACATCGCAAGCGTCGAGGTCTCGCACCGGCTGTCCGACAGACTGACGCTTCGCAATCACACACGCTACGGCGAAACCTCCAACGACTACATCGTCACGAATCCGGACGACAGCCGCGCGAACGTCGCGAACGGCTTCGTGCTGCGAAACACGAAGAGCCGCAATTCGGAGACGGTCACGAAAGCGAACCTGACTGACGTGAACGGGCACTTCGCCGCGGGCCGCACCGAGCACGCGTTCGCGGCCGGGCTCGAGGTCAGCAACGAGGCGATGCGCAACCGGCCGTACGACGTGGAGATAACGTACAACGCCAACGCGAACACGGACTTCGCGGGCTCCTGCAGCCTTCCCGGCGCCGCCGGCGCCCTGTCCGACTACAACTGCACGACGCTCGCCGACCCGAACCCCCACGATCCCTGGACCGGCACGATCGCCCCGTCCCCGAACATGACGGTCGCGGAGACGGACACGCGTTCGCTGTACTTCTTCGACACGATGTCCTTCGGCGAGAAGTGGGCGCTGAACCTCGGCCTGCGTTACGACGACTACGAGACGCGGCAGCTTTCCGGTCCGGTCGGGTCGCCGACGCTGCTCGAGCACCGCGCCGACTTCTGGAACCACCAGATCGGGGCCGTGTTCAAGCCGCGGCCGAACGGCAGCATTTACGCCTCGTCGGGTACGTCGTCGAACCCGTCGGGCAACACGCTCGGCGACGGCACGGAAAACCTGAGCAACGGCAACGCGGATCTCTCTCCCGAGCGGAACCGCAGCTACGAGATCGGCACGAAATGGGAGCTCGCAAACGGCCGGCTGTCTTTCGACTCCGCCGTGTTTCACACGGTGAAGCGCAACGCTCGGGTCGCGATGGAGCCCGGCCGCGGCGCGCCGCAGCAGACGATCGGCGAGCAGCAGGTCGACGGTTTCGAGGTCGGGGTTCGGGGCGGCGTCACCCGCCGGCTCAGCCTGATCGCGAGCTACACGTACCTCGACAGCGAGATCGCGGACGACGGCCCGATCTCGCTCGACGAAGGCAACGAATTCCCGAACACGCCGCGCAACAGCGCAACGCTGTGGACCACGTTCGCGATGAACCCCCGGGTCACGGTTGGCGGCGGCGCGACGTATGTCGACCGGCGCTACGGCAACACGGCGAACACGGTCTGGGCGCCGTCGTACGTGACGTACGACGCGATGGCGTCGATCGCCGTCGGCGACCGCACCAGCCTGCAGCTCAACCTGCAGAACCTGACGGACGAGGTGTACTTCGTCCGGCCGTATGCGAATCACTATGCGGCGATCGGCCCCGGCAGGGCCGCGATCGTGACCGTCAACTTCACGCTGTAGCAGCCGCAGGCAACATGCTGCTGAACATTCCCGACGTGCTGACTCCGGAAGAGCTCGCGGAGTGCCGTAGCGTGCTCGGCGAGGCGGAGTGGGTGGACGGCGGCGCAACGGCCGGCTTTCAGTCGACGCTGGTCAAGCGCAACATGCAGCTTCCGGAGGCCAGCCCGGCGGCGAAGCGCCTCGGCGAAGTCGTGCTCGACGCCTTGAGCCGCAACATGCTGTTCAGCTCCGCGGCGCTGCCGGCGCGGATCTTCCCGCCGCTCTTCAACCGCTACGAGTCGCGGCAGGGCTTCGGCAACCACGTCGACAATGCGATCAGGCAGTCGAGCGGCTCGGGCTTCCGGGTCCGCACGGACATCTCCGCGACGCTGTTCCTGAGCGCGCCGGACGAATACGAGGGCGGCGAGCTCGTCATCGACGACACTTACGGCGCGCACTCGGTCAAGCTGCCTGCCGGCCATCTGGTGCTTTACCCCGCCTCCAGCCTGCACCGCGTCGAACCGGTCACGCGAGGCGCGCGCACGGCATCGTTCTTCTGGATCCAGAGCCTCGTGCGCGAGGACGCTCAGCGTTCGCTGCTGTTCGATATGGACATGGCGATCGTGCGGCTGCGACGGCAGATCGGAGACGACGAGGCCGTGCTGGCGCTGACGGGCGTCTATCACAACCTGTTGAGGCGCTGGGCGACCGTCTGACGTCCGGCCGCGGCGGCAGCTCGCGCAGTGCCGCGTTTGCTCCGCTCCCGCCGGCGCCGGCCCCCGCCGAGGCGTACCGAGGCGGCGGGGTCGACAGCGAAGCTTCCGTAAGGGAACATCACGGCTTCCCGAAGAAGCCTGGAGGGCTTATGCCGACGCAGCACTATCAGGGCGGATGCCAGTGCGGAGCCGTAACCTACGAGGTCGACGTCGATCTCGACCACTGCATCACGTGCAACTGCTCGCGGTGCCGCAGGCTCGGCGCGGTGCTCGCGTTCACGACGCGCGACAATTTCACGCTGAAATCCGGCGAGGACTCGTTGACCGAGTACCTCTTCAACAAGAAGCAGATACGCCACCTGTTCTGCAAGACCTGCGGAATACAGAGCTTCTCGTACGGCGCGATGCCGGACGGCACGCAGATGGCCGCGATCAACGTGAACTGCCTGGAAGGCGTCGATCCGCGCGCGCTGAGCACGCAGCAGGTGGACGGCCGGAGCCTCTGAGCCCGAGCGAAGGCCGGGCGAGCGGCCCTCCCCCGCAAGAGCGCCTCGCCCGCTCAGGCAAGGGCGTCAGAGCTCGAGCGGAAGCAGCGAGTTTTCGTAGCCGGCCGGCGGGCTGAAGCGGAACTCCTCGTTCAGGGCCTCGAGCAGGCGCGCATCGCGGCCGTAGACGTCCGCAAGAAGATAGAGCTCACCCTCCTCGGGCACCGCCGTCGCATAGATCAGCAGCACGGTCAGCGGCCGCGGCAGGTTGACGGTGCGCTGGCGGCCATTCGCCAGCGCGCGCTCGAGCGCAGGGCGATCCCACTGCCCGGTCTCGGCGAGCAGCAGCTCCGCAAGCTCGAGAGGATTCTCGAGCCGGATGCAGCCCGAGCTGAACGTGCGGTCGGCACGTTCGAACAGCTCGCGTGACGGCGTATCGTGCATGTACACGTGGTGCGGGTTCGGGAACATGAATTTTACGCGGCCGAGCGCGTTGTCCGGTCCCGGATGCTGGCGCAGCATGTAAGGGAACGGGCTCGCGTTCCAGTCGACCCGGGCCGGATCGACCTCGTTGCCGGACGTGTCGAGCACGACCATGTTGCGCCGCGCGAGCGCCGCCGGATCGCGGCGCAGCTCCGGCAGCAGGTCCGCCCGCATGATTCCGGGCGGCACGGTCCAGGTCGGGTTCAGCACCAGATACGTCATGCGGGCGCGAAAGGAAGGCGTCTGGCGATAGGGGCGGCCGACCACCGCGCGTGTCGTCCAGATCGTCTCGTCGTTCTCGATCAGGGACACCCTGAAGCGGGCGATGTTCGCGAGGACGTAGCGCGGCTCCAGATCGCGGAATATCCACCGCACCCGCTCGAGGTTCACGCGCAGCTGATCGATGCGTGCGCGTACCGGCACGTTCAGTGCCGCCAGCGTGCCCGCGCCGACCGCGCCGTCCCGAGTGAGGCCGTGAAGCCGCTGAAACTTCGTGACGGCACGCTCGACCGTCCGGTCGAACAGCTCGGGATCCGCAGGCTCGCCGCGCGCAGCGTCCCGCTCCGCCGGATCGAGATAGCCGCCGATGCGCAGGCGCTCCCTCAGCTGCGCGACGCGGGGCGAGCGCATGCCCGCGCGCAGCGTCTCGCCGGCCGGCAGGTCCGGCCAGCCCCCCGCGCGCTCGATCGCGCGGTACGCGGCGAGCGCATCCAGCAGCGCCTCGTAATGCTCTTCCCGAGGCGCGAGCTCACGCAGCGCGTCGCCCATGTCCGGCGCATCCATCAGTCGCTGCACGGCGTTGACGGCGTCGACGCCCTCCAGCGTGCGCGTGAAGTTCCAGGCCGGATCGAGCATCTCCGGATCGACCTTGCCGAAGCGCAGGTGGAACGCGTACCGCGCCAGCGCATCGGTCGCGAGGATGTCGAGGTGAATACGCGCGTCGGCCGGCGATTCGTCCTCGACGCTGCCCGTCCCTGCGCGATGCGCGCGGATCGAATCGACGTGGTAGTCGTCGGGAGCGAGACCATGCTCGTCGCTGCCGTCGAGCGCCCGCAGCAACGCGTCGAGCCTGGCGTCGTCCCAGGCCGGAGCGAAGCGGCGCCGCTCATAGAAGCGGATCAGGAACCACGGATCGGCGGTCGCGGCTCCGTCGATTCGCGGCGCGACGGCGAGCGCTTCGACCCTGACTCTGAGCTCCTCGGTCGGCGCTGCGGGCTGACCGCGAGCGCTCGCCGCGGCCAGCGCGAACGTGCCGAGCATCACGGCGCCGGGGGCGAGCCGGAGCAAAAATAGGCTTGCGCGGCGCCGGCGGGCCGGTTGAACATAACCGCTCCGGCGCGGGCTGAGGCAGCCGCCGAGCGAGGTAGCGAATAAATGTGCAAGTACTGTCATGAACTCTCCACGCCCGGGACGGTCGGCCGCCGGGCAATTCTCGCAGGCGCGGCGTCGGCCGCGGCCTTCGCGCTCGCCGCGCCGGCCGGCGCGGCCGCAGAGCCGCGTTCACTCGCGCTCTATCATACTCACACGGGCGAACGGCTCCGCGTGACATACGCCGAGAACGGCGCGCACATCCCCGAGGCACTGGAAGAGATCAGCCACTTCCTCAGGGATTTCCGCACCGGCGACCTGCATCCGATCGACCCTGACCTGCTCGACGTGCTGCACCGATTGCGCTCGCGCGCCGGCGGCCGCGGCACCTACGAGATCATTTCCGCCTACCGCTCGCCGCGCACGAACGAAATGCTGCGCAAGACCGGCGGCGGGGGCGTCGCGAAGCGCAGCCTGCACATGGAAGGCAAGGCGATCGACGTGCGGCTGACGGGCGTACGCACGGCTCGCCTGCGGGAAGAGGCACTCGCGATGAAATCGGGGGGCGTCGGCTTCTATCCCGATTCGGATTTCGTGCACGTGGACACGGGCCGCGTCCGGCAGTGGTAGACGCCGCGCCGGCTCGACCGGAAGCGGCTGCCGTCACGCGCCCCGCGATGCCTCAGAGCGCCCGCGCCTCATTCGAAGGCGAGCGCCTCGGTGAACATCGGCATCAGCTTCGTCGTGATCCGCTCATGGACGCGATTCACGTGGTCGCCTTCGTATTCTTCGGCGACGTGCTCGATGCCGTAGGCGTCGAGCACGGCATCGAGCCGGTGCACCGTCTGGACGATGCCGAAATCCCTGTCGCCGGCGTCGAAATGAATGGCCTCGTACTCCTTCAGCGCCGGGATGTACTGGTGCACCATCGCGAGCGGCGCGTTGGCGGCCCATAACGCGACGACGTCCGGATCGACCCGGCCGTCGTCGAGCGGCAGGTCGTAGTACAGGGGCGGGTTCGCAGGATTCGGCGACCACGCGGCCGCCGACGCGAGCATGGCCTTGACGCCGAAATCGGCCGTCGCGACCTGCTCCGCCGTCTGCACCGCCGCGGCGGCAGTCAATGCCTCGACGTCCGGCACGTTCGGCGCCATGCAGCACGGGCTCATCGCGTAGATGCCAGAGAAAACGTCCGGCCGCTTCATGCCGATGCGAAGCGCGCCGTACCCTCCCATCGAATGGCCGGCGATGCCGCGGCTTTCGCGCTTCGCGAGCGTCCGGTAGCGAGCGTCGACGTGGGCGACCAGATCCTCCGCGACGTAGCCTTCCCAGTTGCCGGTCGTCACGGAGCTCGAGTACATGCTGCCCCAGAAGCGCGTGAACGCGTTCGGCATCACGATGATCACTTCGCCGGCGCCCGCCTCCCAGGCGGCGTCGACAGCGCTCGGCACGTTGACGAAATGCTCGCCCTCGAGACCGAACCAGCGCTCGTCGGAGTCCGTGAATCCGTGCAGCAGATAGATGACGGGATAACGCCTGTCAGGATCCCGTCCGTAGCTCGGAGGCAGGTATACCGATACTTTCCTGACCGTGTCGTTGCCGCCGAGGTTGCCCTCGAGCGCCGGTCCCGGCACGTCGATACGCTCGTAGTGTCCTAGATTTTCCGCGGCCGCCTGCGCAGCGAAAACGCCGAGAGTCAGTGCGGCGATGCCGCCGAGTAATCGCGTCATGCAGTTCCCCCGGTGAACCTGTTTCGATCTGCCTGTCGGCCGACTGCCCGGCGCCGCCGAGCCGCCCCTCACGGGACGGTCAGTGTCGCGGGCATCCCGCCGCGAGCCTTTTTGGCCGACGTTACGATTCTAGCACCGCACCTGCCGGGCCCGACGGCGGCTCACCCCCGTGCAGGCATCGCACCATGCCGCGGCGAGCGAACCAGCAGCAGGAGCGGCGCGGCCGCGAGCGTTACGAACATCATGATCCGGAAGTCGTCGAGATAGGCCGCCATCAGCGCCTGCCGCGCGACTTCCGCGTCGAGCGCGGCGGCCGCGGCGGACCCCGCGGTCCAGTCCCAGATCTGCGGCAGCCACGGCTGGCGCAGCGCCTCCCGGAAAGGCGTCACGAACTCGGCGAGCCCGGCATGAGCGATCTGCGCGCGCTGGCCGAGCAGCGTCACGAACAGCGAGATCCCGATGCTGCTGCCGATGTTGCGGATCAGGCTGAACATCGCGGTTCCTTCGTTGCGCAGGCGCGGCTCGAGCGTCGAGAACGCCATCGTGCTGAGCGGCACGAAAATGAAGCCGAGGCCGACGCCCTGCACGACACCGGTGTAGACGATCTCGAAAGCGCCGACGTCGAGCGTGAAGCGCGTCATCTCCCATAGCGAGAAGGCCGTCGCGCCGAGCCCGAACAGCACGAGCAGCCGGATGTCCGTCCTGTTGACGAGTCGCCCGACGACCATCATCGCGACCATCGTGCCGATACCGCGCGGCGCCAGCACGAGACCCGCGGTCACGACAGGAAAGTCGAGCAGGTTCTGCAGGAAAGGCGGCAGCAGCGCCAGCGTCGCAAGCAGCAGAACGCCGACCATGAACATCAGCAGCAGCCCCGCGACGAAGTTTCTGTCTTTGAACAGGCCGGGCTCGAGGAACGGACGCCGGTGCGTGAACATGTGCACGACGAACATGTAGAGCGCAAGAGCGCTGAGCACGGCTTCGAGCACGATCTCCCGCGAAGCGAACCAATCCTCGGACTCGCCGCGGTCGAGCATCAGCTGCAGCGCGCCGATCGCGATCGCAAGCAGCGCGAAGCCGAAGAAATCGAAGCCCCCGCTGCGCCGCTGCTCGGTCTCCGGCAGGAACGCGAGCAGGCCGAACAGCGCCAGCGCGCCGAGCGGCAGGTTGATGTAGAACGTCCACCGCCAGCTGTAGTACTCGGTCAGATAGCCGCCGAGCGTCGGCCCGATGATCGGCCCCACCATGACGCCCATGCCCCACAGCGCCATCGCGGAGCCGTGCTTCTCGCGCGGGTTGATGTCGAGCAGCACGGCCTGCGACAGCGGCACCAGCGCGGCGCCGAACACGCCCTGCAGCACACGGTACACGACGATCTGCTCGAGCGACGTCGCCGAGCCGCACAGCATCGACGCGACCGTGAATCCGACGACGCTCGTGACGAACAGCTTCTTGCGGCCGTAGCGCGCGGCGAGCACGCCCGTCAGCGGCGTCGCGATGGCTGCCGCGACGATGTACGACGTCAGCACCCACGCGATCTGATCCTGTGTCGCGGACATGTTGCCCTGCATGTGCGGCAGCGCGACGTTGACGATCGTCATGTCGACGACCTGCATGACCGTCGCGAGCATGATCGACAGCGTGATCATGCCGCGGTGAGCCGCGGCCGCGGGCGCCGCGGCCGCGGGGCCGGCCGCGCTCATTCCGCGTTACACGTCTTATCGGAGGCGGGCTCGCCGCCGGCGACGGCATCGCCGGCGAGCCAGGGCAGCGCCGGCAGCGGCCGCTCGCGGCCGGTATCGACCGACACGGTCGCGCTCATCCCGGTCCTGAGCGGCGGATCGTTCACGCCGCGCCGGACCGCGACGCGGACCGGAATCCGCTGGATCACCTTGACCCAGTTGCCGGTCGCGTTCTGAGCCGGAAGCACCGAGAACTCGGCGCCGGTCGCCTGGCTGATGCTCGCGACACGGCCGCTCCACGCGCGATCGGGATAGGTGTCGATGTGGATCTCGACCGGCTGCCCCGCACAGACGTGCGTCAGATCCGTCTCCTTGTAGTTCGCCTCGATCCAGACGTCGCGATCGGACACGATGCTCATGACCGCCGCTCCCGGCGCAGCGTAATGCCCGACCACCGGCACGCGGCTCGCGACGCCGTCAATCGGTGCACGCACGACCGTGTGCTCGAGGTCGAGGGCGGCCGCGTCGCGCGCGGCCTTCGCGGCTCGATACGCCGCCTGCCCGGTTACCGAGCCGTCGAGGGCGTCGCCGAGCTGCGCCCGCAGCTGTTCCAGACCGCGCTCAACGATCCGGATGCGCTGCGCGGCCGCGTCGAACTCGTGCCGCGCCCGGTCGACCGCGGCTTCGGACCCGAGCTCCTGCTCGGCGAGCCTGATCTCGCGCTCGAGCTCCCGCTCGGCGAAGGCGTAGTCCGTGCGCGCGAGCTCGAGCTCCTCGAGCCGCTGGCGATAGGACGCCTTGACGCTCTCGATCATCGACCCGACCGCAGCGAGCTGCGCTTCGGCACGCGCCAGCGCGACCCGGAACGGCCGTGCATCGAGCGTGAACAGCACGTCGCCGGCCGCCACCCTTTCGTTCTCTTCGATCTCGACACGCTCGATCGGTCCCGCGACCTCGCTGCTGACGACGACCACGTCGGCCTTGACGTAAGCGTTCTCGGTCTCGACGTGGCGGCCGCCCGTATACCAGAGGTACGCACCTACGGCGACGACGAGCACGGGGCCCGCCAGCAGCAGCACACGCCGCAGCCAGCGCCCGCGCGGGCGTGGCGCGGGCGCCGGCGGCGCCGTCGTCGGGTCGTCGGCCGGCGAGGCGCGATCGGGCGACCGGGCAGCCTCACCGGAATCCTGCTGTGGGTCGTTTCGATCGGACATCCGTTGATCCTTCACCCGGCGCCGCCGGCGACCGCGTTCCGGGCGCCGGACAGGTTGATCTTCATCGTGCACAGCGCCTCCACGAGCGCCTCGCGCCGCTCCGCCGACAGGCCGGCAAGGGCTTCGTCGAGCATGCTCTGAGCACGCTGTTGAATTTCGGCGAGCACCGGCTCCGCCTGCGGCGTCAGGTGCAGCCGCATCACGCGCCGGTCCCGCGGGTCCGCGCGGCGCTCGATCCAACCGGCGGCCTGCATGCGGTCGAGCAGACGCGTCAAGGTGATCGGCTGAATCTCGAGCCGCTCGGCAAGCGCCGCCTGGCTGCAGCCCTCGTCCCGCTTCAGGTGCACGAGCACACGCCACTGCGACTGGCTCAGGCCGAGCGTCTGAGTGCGGCGGTTGAAGTCGCGGCGCAGCAGGTGCGCGACGTCCGTGATCAGGAAACCGACGCTGCGGTCGGCGGGTACCTTCCCGGCGATGACACACCCCCCTCGACGAGCGGCATGGGAAATATAAGCGTGCTTATGATAAGCCTGCCGCGCAGTCAGCGCAAAAGCCGGCTGTAGCGGTACACTCTGGATCTGCCGTAACAGGAGATGACGTTGAGAGCGATTCTGCTGGTCTTTCTCGTGCTCGGCGCAGCCGATGCGGCCCGTGCGCAGCCGGGCGGCATCGATTGGAACGCACCGTTCCCGCCGCATCGGATCATGGACAACCTGTACTTCGTGGGGACCGAGGCGCTCGGGACGTTCCTGGTCACGACGCCCGAAGGGCACATCCTGATCAACAGCGATTTCGAGTCGACCGTGCCCGTCATTCGGCGCAACGTCGAGATGCTCGGTTTCGAGTTCGAGGACATCGCGATCGTGCTCGGCAGCCATGCTCACGGGGACCACATGGAAGCCGACGCATTGGTCAAGGAGCTGACCGGCGCCGACGTCATGGCGATGGACAAGGACGTGCCGCTGCTGCGCGCGCTACAGCCCGGCGGCAAGCCTCACCCGATCGACCGCGTGCTGACGGACGGCGAGCAGATCGTGCTGGGCGGGACCGTGTTGACGGCGCATCTGACGGCGGGCCACACGCCCGGCTGCACGAGCTGGGGGCTCGAGCTCGAGGAAAACGGTGTCGCATACGATGCGCTGATCGTCTGCAGCTTCGGCGTCAATCCCGGCTACGTGCTCGTCGGCAACGACGACTATCCCGGCATCGCCGACGACTATCGCGCGACGTTCGCAAAGGCCCGCGAGCTGCCCGTCGACGTGTTCCTGGGTTCGCACGGATTCTTCTACGGCCTGGCCGAGAAGCACCAGAGGCTGCAGGCTCGAGGACCGGACGATCCGAATCCGTTCGTGGATCGCGACGGCTACCTCGCCCACGTCGACGCCCAGGAAGCCGCGTTCGAGGCGATGCTCGCCGAGCAGCGGTAGACACCGGCCGCGCGGCCACGGCTCCCTGTCGAG
>JAFGNC010000056.1 GCA_016927175.1 Gammaproteobacteria bacterium
ACCGCCGAGCCGATCGAGCACACGCTGATGCCGCTGCCGGGCAAGGAAGACGACGTGCCCGCCCTGACGCGCTCCACGACGGTGCTGCTCGAGACGACGGCCGGCGACGTGACTATCGAGGTCTACCCCGAGGCCGCGCCGAATGCCGCGCAGCGCTTCGTCGAGCTGGTCGAGTCCGGGTTCTACGACGACACGCCGATCTCGCGCGTCGTGCCGGGCTTCGTCGCGCAGTTCGGCGTGAACTGGCGCGAGCCGCACAAGAGCTGGCAGAACCGTAATTTCGACGACGCCCCGACGCTGTTCGCGCTCGAGCGCGGCACGCTCGCCTTCGCCAAAGCGGGCCCCGACACGAACTCGACGCAGGTGTTCATCAACTACGCCGAGAACAACCGGCTTGCGGATCCGCAGTACAACTTCACCGTGTTCGGCAAGGTCGTGGACGGCATGGACGTCGTCGACAGCTTCGTGCAGGTCGGCGACCCGAGCTACGGGCTGGACCAGGGCCGCCTGTGGAACGACGGTGGAGCGTATCTCGAGTCGCTCGACGAGAAACCGACGATGATCGAGCGCGCGGTCGTACGCTGACGCGGCTGAGCGCCCGTGCACTGGCGTATCTGCCGGCGACGCTCAGGTGGCGCCGAAGGTGTCTCTGGGCTTTCTATCGGGCGATGGCTGGGCGCTTATGAGCGATCAGTCGTCGTTCGACGGCGTAACGTCCGCCACGCGCCTTCCCTCGCCTTCTTCGCCCGATCGAGATCGAAAGTCGGCTGCAGGTTCATCCAGAGCTTCGGGGACGTGCTCAAGGCGTCCGCGAGGTCGAGCGTTACGTTATCGGAACCCGAGAACTCCATCGAGGCATGCCGTGATAACCTCGCGATGGAAAGGCGCTTTGCCGGGGGCGGCGTTCGCCGGACACTGATTCGCCGCGCGACGTAGAACGACAATACCGAGGGGACGAAATGCGCTTCTCAGAGAACCACCGGCGAGCGGCATGCGCGGCCGGGCTGACCCTCCTCCTGTCTTCCTCGACGCTGGCGCAAACCGCCGCCGATGACTGGGCTGCGGTCGGTCCCGAGCGCCTGCTCGCGCCCGAGCCCGGCGACTGGATGTCCTACCGGCGCACGTACGACGTGACCGGCTTCAGCCCGCTGACCGACATCGATCGCGACACCGTCGGCGAGCTTCGCCTGGTCTGGGCCTACACAATGCGCGACAACGCCCGCTGGGTCGCGACGCCGATCGTCGCGAACGGGCTGATGTACGTCGCCGAAGGCAGCGGCCGCGTCGTCGCGTTCGACGTGCCGACCGGCGAGGTCGTCTGGACGCACACGCGCACGTATCCCGACGACATCTCGTCGTCGGAGGCCTACCCGCGGCACCGGGGCGTGTCGATCTACGGCGACAAAATTTACTGGGGCACGGCCGACAGCTTCGTCGTCGCGCTCGACGCGCGCACCGGCCGGAAGCTGTGGGAAGTGAAGACCGGTGATTACAAGGACGGTGAGGGTCACGCGCACCCGCCGCTGATCGCGGACGGAAGGCTCTTCATCGGCATGTCGGGCGGCGATTTCGCGGCGCGCGGCAAGCTGCGCGCGCTCGACGCGGAAACCGGCGAGTTGCTGTGGACGCTGTACACCGTGCCGCGTGCCGGCGAGCCGGGCTACGAGACGTGGACCGAGAACGAAACCTGGCCGCCGCTCGGCGGCGCCGCGTGGAACACGATCAGCTATGACGCAGAGCTCGGCCTCGTCTACTTCTCGACCGGACAGCCCACGCCGTGGACGACCGCGTCGCGCGGGCTCGGCGACTCGCTGTACACGAACTCCGTCATCGCGGCCGATGCCGCGACCGGCGAGATCCGCTGGCACTTCCAGCTGGTGCCGGCCGACGAATGGGACCGCTCGGCATACGAGAGCATGCTCGTCGATCTCGAGATCGGCGGCGTCATGCGACGCGCGCTGATCCAGACCGGCAAGATCGGCTGGGGCGTCGTGCTGGACCGGGCGACGGGCGAATTCCTGCACGCGTTCCGGACCGCCTACGACAACACCATCACGGGCTGGACGGACGCCGGCCGCCCGATCTACGACCCGAAAGCGATCCCCGCGCCCGAGGACGTCGACTCCGGCAAGGTCTTCGAGATCTGCCCGCACATCCACGGCGCGCGGAACCTGCAGGCGCCGAGCTACAGCCCGATCACGGGGCTCTACTACCTCGGCGTCAACAACTCGTGCATGAACGCGCAGGTCGTGACGCCGGAGTTCCTGCCCTACCGCGGGCTGACGGGCGTCACCTACACGGCGTCGCTCGCGCCCGGCTACGACTTCGTCGGCGAGTTCGTCGCGTTCGATCCGGTGACGGGCGAACGAAAGTGGGTCTGGCGCCCCGCGAGCGGCGCGCCGATGACGGCCTCCGCGCTCGCGACGGCCGGCGGGATCGTGTTCGGCGGCACGGCCGACCGGCAGCTCTTCGCGCTGCACTCGGAGACCGGCGAGCTGCTGTGGCAGACGCGGCTGAACGGCGACGTCTCCGGTGCGCCCGTCACGTTCGAGGTCGACGGTAAGCAATATCTCGCCGTCGGCGCCGGCGGGCGTGTCGCGCCGACGACGACGCTCGGGCGCCTCGTCGGCGTCGACGTGCCGCAGGGCACCGGCGTCATGTGGGTGTTCGCACTGCCGGACGAGGCGCCGCGCGAAACTCCGCGGCCGGCGCGGAGGGACGCGCCGACGCGCTCGGCCTCCGACGGCGTGTTCCGCGAGGCCCAGGCGGCCGAAGGCGAGCAACTGTTCGCGCAGGAGTGCTCCGGCTGTCACGAAGCCGTGAACTACACGGGCGAGAACTTCGCGGTGAAGTGGGCGGGCGGCACGTTGAGCGACGTCTACCAGGACATCTCTCTCGCGATGCCGCCCGCGAACCCTGGGGGCCTGACCCCGGTCACGTATGCGAGCATCGTCGCGTACTTCCTGAGCCGCAGCGGCTACGAGGCGGGCGACGTGCAGCTGCCCGGGGACGCGCGGCAGCTCGAAAGCATCGGCGTTCCGGCGGGCATGCCGGAGGCTTCCGTTGGGCCTTCCCCCTGATACGGCGTTCCTGCACGAAGAGGCGCGAAGCACGAGTCGCCTCGGGAGCCGAATGTGAAAGATCCTGATCGCGGCGATACAACAGGGCGCAGAGTCGTCAGGAGCCTCGAGCACGGCGACCTCGCGTGCAGCCGCCGGCCTGCAGTATGCTTGGACCGCCTGCGGGCAGGGCTGGTATGAACGTCAACACCGATAACTGGCCGAAAGCGCATCGATTGACGGTCGGCGATTTCCGCCGGGTGGCGGAAGCGGGCGTCCTCGCTCCTGACGATCGAGTGGAGCTGATCCATGGAGAGATCGTCGACATGCCGCCGATCGGCAGCCGCCACGCTGCGGCCGTGACAGTGCTCGCCAAACGGCTCACCTTCGCAGCGGGCGATACTGTGGACGTCAGAGTCCAGGCTCCGGTGACGCTCGCCCCAGATTCGGAACCGCAACCGGGCATCGCACTGGTAAAGCCGCGCAGCGACGCCTATCGCACGACCCATCCCGCGGCGCAGGACATCCTGCTGCTGATAGAGGTCGGTGAAGCGACACTGCGCTTCGATCGGGAGCGCAAGTCCCGCCTCTACGCCGAGCACCGGATCCCTGAATATTGGGTCGTAGATCTGATTGGCGGTCGGGTCTTCTTTTACAGCGACCCGAACGACGGCAGCTATACGCAGCGATCGAGCACGGGCGGCGGCACTCGGCGCCTCGAGTCCCTGAATCTCGAAATCGACCTGAGCGGACTTTTCTGAACGTCGGCTCTCGATCGTGACTGCCTGGATAGTAGCCGCCCTCCTCGTGCTGATCGGTGCGCGGGGCGTCTTCATCTTCAACCGCCTCGTGCGTCTGCGGAACCAGATGCGCACGGCGTGGGCCGACATCGACGTGCAGCTGACGCGGCGGCACGACCTCGTCCCGCAGCTCGTCACGGCCGTCAAAGCCTACGCCGGGCACGAGCGGGCGTTGCTCGAGACCGTGACCGAGCTGCGCTCGCGCGCCATGCAGCAGACGAGCCCGGCACAGCTCGGCGAAGTCGAGTCCGAGCTCGAGCAGGCGCTGTCGCGGCTGTTCGCGCTGAAAGAGGCCTACCCCGACCTGAAGGCGAGCGACAACTTCCTGCAGCTGCAACGCGACCTCGTCGAGGTCGAAGAGCACCTGCAGTATGCGCGGCGCTTCTACAACGGCGCCGTGCGCGACTACAACGACGCCGTGCAGCGCGTGCCGGATCTCGTCGTCGCGCGGCTGTTCGACTTTCGCGGCGGGGAGTTCTATCAGGCGGAGGCGCAGCAGCGCGCGTCCGTGCGGGTGCAGTTGCAGTGATCGACGCGTCCGCCCTCCTCCCTCCGCGCATACTCGCCCTCCTCGCGGCGCTGCTGTTTCTCGCGCCGCTCGCGCCGGCGGCGCGGGCGCAGACCGGCGAGCGCATCCTCGACTACGATATCGGGATCGACGTGCGCGCCGACGGCAGCCTCGACATCGCCGAGCACATCACCGTGCACGCCGAGCGCAACCAGATCCGCCGCGGCATTTATCGCGACTTTCCGACGCGCTATCGCGACCGCTACGGCAACGACGTCGTCGTGGACCTCGACGTGATCGGTGTCGAGCGGGACGGCGCGCCGGAGCCCTGGTTCACCGAGCGCCTCCCGAACGGCGTACGCATCAACACCGGCGGCGATGACTTCCTGCCGCGCTTCCCGGAGGAGTACCGGTACACGATCCGCTACCGCACGAGCCGTCAGCTCGGGTTCTTCGACGACCACGACGAGCTGTACTGGAACGCTATCGGGACCGGCTGGGTCTTCGCGATCGAAGACGCCGCGGTCGAGGTGCGCCTGCCGGAGCCCGTGCCCGTCGAGCGGATGCAGGCCGAAGGCTACACGGGCGCGCAGGGCGCGCGCGGGCAGGCGTACCGGGCGAGCATCGTGGCGCCGGGCGTCGCGCGCTGGGAGCTGACCGAGCCGCTCGCGCCGCGCGAGGGCTTCACGATCGTGCTGAGCTTCCCGAAGGGGGTCGTCGCGCAGCCGACCGCGGGCGATCGCGCCGCCTGGCTGCTCGCCGACAACCGCGGCGTGCTGGTCGCGCTGGCCGGATTCGCGCTGCTGCTGCTCTACAGCCTAAAGCGCTGGCGTCGCGTCGGCCGCGACCCGCGCGCCGGCGTCATCATCGCGCGCTACGAGCCGCCGGAAGACCGCTCGCCGGCAGAGCTGCGCTACCTCGCGCGGCGCCGTTACGACATGCGCTGCTTCACGAGCGATCTGCTGACGTCGGCCGTCGAGGGCCATGTCGAGATCGAGCGCGAGCCGCGCGTGCTGCTCGGCGATCGCTGGCGCCTCACGCGAACCGGCGGCGCGGGCGCGGGTGAGCGCTTCCCGACCGTCTCCGCGCTGATCGAGCGCCTGTTCCCCGGCGGCAACGGCGACCTCGAGCTCGACAAGAAGAACGCGAGCCGGCTGCAGCGCGCGCGCCAGGCGCACGCGAAAGCTCTGAGTCGGCGCCTGCACGGCAGCCACTTCAAGCGCAACGCCGGCAGCATCGTCGTCGCCGTCGCGATCGCCGCCGTGACCGGTTTCCTGGCGTTCGCAATCTCCGGGGGCGGCGGCGTGCCCGCGATCGCCGCGCTCTGCGTGCTGATGGGCATCGTCGTGATCGCGGTCGCTTACCTCGTGCAGGCGCCGACCGCGGCGGGCCGTGAGCTGCTGGACGAAACCGAGGGCCTGAAGCTTTACCTCAGTGTCGCCGAGCGCGACGAGCTCGCGGGGATGGAAGGCCCCGGCGGCGAGCCGCCGCTCGACGCGCGGCGCTACGAGACGCTGCTGCCCTACGCCGTCGCGCTCGACGTCGAGGAGGCGTGGACGCGCAAGTTTACGGCCGCCGTCGGCGCGGCGGCCGCCGCCGCGGCCGCGTCGCAGATCGCGTGGTACCACGGCGGCCGCGTCGGCGACCTCGGCGGTCTCACGAAGGCCGTCGGCAGCGGCCTGTCCTCGTCGATCGCGTCGGCCGCGACGCCGCCCGGCAGCACGTCGGGCTCGGGCGGCGGCGGGTTCTCCGGCGGCGGAGGCGGCGGTGGAGGCGGCGGCGGCCGCTGAGCGCGGCGGACGGGATTCCTTTCGTTGCGCGCCCCACTATCATTGCGGTAGCGCCGCTATCGTCGGAAGCGACACGTCAAATACGAAGTCGGGGAGCGTTTAAGTGCAAACAGCCAAGTATCCCAAAGAGCAGATGCACCGCATCCGCTACACGAAGCTCACGCAGCGGCAGATCCGCGACAAGCTCGGAGCCGCCGCCGGCGGCCCCGACAGCGCATCGGCGCTGGCGGACGTCTTCGCCGACAAATCGCTGCGGATCGTGACCGACGAAGGTCCGACACTCGAGTATCTCTTCCGCGGCAAGGGCCGGCTGACGCTGACCGAGAACGGCGGCGCCGCGATCCAGGCCGGGTACGGCGCGCTGACGCTCGGCGACGTCGCCCTGCTCTCGCACATGATCCCCGGCACGCAGCGCGGCTACAACGTCATCGTAGATCAGAAGGCCGGCCTCGCCACGGTGTTCGAGGTCTGGTTCAGCGGCTACGAGGACAACCGCGAGGTGCAGCGCGAGATCTACTACGGCTACGTCGCGCGGGAAGGCGAAGCGGCTCCGAAAGGGCGCCACCACATCACGAACCGGATCGAGGGCAAAGGCTACTACTGGAAACAGGACAACGGCGTCGAGACCCTCGAGTTCTACCCTTCCGTCATGTACTCGAACTTCGTCGAGCTGACGCGCTTCGGCGGCGAGCTGAGCTGGTGCGGCCCGTCCGACTACATCCGGCTCGACGACGACCGCTACGTCTACTCGCGGGTCGAATGCGAGTTCTCCGGCACGATGACGCTGTACGTGCTCGACGTGAATCGCGTCGAGCAGATCGGCGTGCGGCTCGGCTTCGACGAGACCGACGCGCTCGAGTACTACATGTTCACGGGCCGGGGCGAGCTGCTCG
This sequence comes from Gammaproteobacteria bacterium, assembly GCA_016927175.1. Lineage (GTDB taxonomy): Bacteria > Pseudomonadota > Gammaproteobacteria > Steroidobacterales > Rariloculaceae > ZC4RG20. The sequence continues at coordinate 7,051 of JAFGNC010000056.1, forward strand.
GGCAGCTCGCGCAGTTCGAGCCTTTCGGCGACGTCGGCACGACGATCGCGCTCGGCCAGAGAGCCGTTCCGGACAGGAAGGGCGGCCGTCCGGTCTACCGGCCGCTGAAGACGAATCCGATCCTGACCGAGGAAGAGGTGGACGCGGCCGTCGCAGCGAACCGGACCGTGTTCGCCGAGCGCAACGCGATGGCGGGCAACAAGCGGCCGGTCAGCGACTATCTCGTCGGCAAGGCGCTGACGCTGCGCTACGACGACGGCACCGCGATGGAGTACCGGTTCGACGAAACCCAGAAGCTGCGCTGGCGTCCCGAGGGCGACAGCCGGTGGCGCGAGGAGCGCTACGAGTCGTGGGAGTCGGCGCCGAACGTCGTGATGTTCGGCCACCTGCTGACCGGCGCGCCCGAGCACGACAGCCACACCGTCGTCGCCGATTTCGACCACGCGCTCGCGACCTGCATTCACGGCACGATGGGCACGCCCTACATCGCCAACGAAGCCGCGGCCGAGACGCTGTTCGGCGTCGTCGAGATGGAGGGCCTGACGCCGCCGAAATACCGCCGCCACCAGTTCACGGACGAGCTTGTCGGCCGCGCGCTGACGTGGAATTACTCGCCGGGGCTGACGTCGATGCACCTGTATTCGACGCCGCACTCGCTGTCATGGATCATCTTTCTCGAGAACGGCTCGGGCGGCATGGAATGGAGCGGCCCGGCCTCCTACGTCAAGATCAGAGACGGCATGTATTTCGCCTATTGGCTGGAAGAAGCCTGCAACGGCACGCTCGGCATGATCCTGATCAACGAGCGCACGATGCATGATTGCGGCGTCGGTTATCACTGCGGCCCGGACGGCCTCAGGCTCAGCGCGATCGGCGCGCACTCGCGCAACGCCGGCAAGTTCGACATCGCCAGGTTCTACACGGTCAGGGGCTGAGGTGCGCAGCATGAAATCGGAGACATCGACGACGCGCCGGCGCTTCTTCTTCAAGGCAGGCGCCGCGCTGTCCGCGCCGCTCGCGGTCGCGGCGGCGGGCACGCCGGGCGGCGACGGCGAGAACCCGGCGGCGCTCGAGGCGCGACTGCGGCGGCTCGAGGACGTCGAAGCGATCCGCGCGCTGAGCCGCAGGCTCGCGCGGCTCGTGGACGCGGGCGCACGCACGGACGCGGCGCGGCTCTTCGTCGAGCCCGCCGGCGCCGAGATCGACGATCGCGTCCGCGGCATATCGCTGGACGAATCCGATCGGGACCAGATCGAGGTCTCGGCCGATCGCGCGACGGCGCGGCTTCACTGCACCGTACGGCTCGAGACGCCCATCGAGCCGCGCTGCCCGCTCGTCGACATGGCCGCCCAGCAGGGCGGCGGCATCGTCAGGCGAACCGAGAGCGGCGTGCTCGAGAACGTTTACGTCAAGCGCCGGGGGAAGTGGAAGATCCAGCGCTCCGTCTATCGCTCCTGACCGGATCTCGAAAAAGGGGTCAGGGCACTAGTGTCCCAACGTTTTCCGACGAGTTTACTGTAAGTTTTTGACTCCTCGTGCGAATCGTTGCCACGAAG
>JAFGNC010000391.1 GCA_016927175.1 Gammaproteobacteria bacterium
CGGAAACGGGCCAGCTTCGGGATCTCGAACGAGAAGTCGGTCTCGAGGTACTCCTCGAAATCCTTCCGCTGTTTGTCGTTCATGATGTCGTATACCATACTGTGCACTTCCTTGTGCTTCAGCGATGGCATGTTGATCCGCTTCACGTCGCCGTCGACGCGGATGATCGGCGGCACGCCCGCCGACAGATGCAGGTCGGATGCATTGTTCTTGACTGCAAAGGCGAGCAGCTGAGCGATATCTACGGCGGCCATATCGATCCTTTTGGGAACATCCGGATCCGCCCCGCAGCGCGGGCGGACGCGAGAGCTGGATAGTATAGCTACGGGCCTCGACCAAAGCGTGACTGGTATCACGGACCATTCCGCGAACGACGACGCTGCAGACGACGTCGCGACGCGCCTCGCAAAAGTGAAGGCGCGCGTGCGGGATGCATTGCGCCGCGCCGGCCGGCCGGACGACGACGCGACGATCGTCGCAGTCAGCAAACGGCAACCCGCCGAAGCGGTTCAAGCCGCATATCTCGCCGGCCAGCGCCATTTCGGCGAAAGCTACGTGCAGGAGGCTCTGCCGAAACTCGAGCGGCTCGAGAGCCTCGGCGCCGAGTGGCATTTCATCGGCAGGATTCAATCGAACAAGACGCGGTCCATCGCCGAACGCTTCGACTGGGTGCACACGCTCGAGCGGCCGGGCATCGCTCACCGGCTCGGCTCGCAACGCCCGGCGTATGCGCCGCCGCTGAACGTGTTGCTGCAGGTCAGCCTCGCCGGCGAGTCGCAGAAGGGAGGCGTACGGCCGGAAGAGCTGCGGGCGCTCGCCGACGCCGTCCTCGGCGAGCCCCGACTGTCGCTGCGGGGGCTGATGACCATCCCGCCCGCCGATCTCGACACGGACTCTGCCAGGCGTTACTTCGCACAGCTTCAAACGCTGTTCCGCGAGCTCGCCGACGGCGGTTACGAGCTCGACACGTTGTCGATGGGCATGTCGGCGGACTTCGAGCTCGCGCTCGAGCAGGGCTCCAACTGCGTCAGAGTCGGTACCGCGATATTCGGTGCGCGCGACTGAGCGGCGCGCTCGGCCTTCGCCGTGTTATCTTTCACCGGGCCACGCGGATACCGAAGGCATGCAAGACTCACTGTTCTTTCTGGTCAAGACGCTCACGGACCTGTATCTGTTGACCTTTCTGCTGCGCTTCATCATGCAGTGGACGCGGGCCGACTTCTACAATCCCTTCGCGCAGTTCATCGTCCGCGTCACGAATCCTCTCGTGGTGCCGGCGAGAAAGATCGTACCGAGCGCCGGGGGCGTCGATATGCCGACGCTGGTCGTGCTGCTGATTCTCGAGGGGCTCGTCGCATGGGCGCTGCTCGCGATGTTCGACCTCGCCGTGCCGATCGGCAACTTCATCCTTTACGTCCTGCTCAGACTGATCAGCCTGACGTTGTGGTTCTACACGGGCGCGATCTTCGTCTACGTGATTCTGAGCTGGGTCGGGCAGGGCCGCTACAGCCCCATCGGCGCGATCCTGGCGGATCTGGTCGAGCCGATCCTGCGGCCGGTGCGCCGCATCGTCCCTCCGATCGGCGGGCTCGACCTGACTCCGCTGCTCGTCCTGATCCTGATCCAGGCCGTCGTTCGCGCGCTGATGCCGCTGCTGCCGGCGGTTCTGCGCTAGGCGGGCGCCCCGTCGAGCGCCGCACGCGGAAGCCGTCGGCCGACCGAGCGCCGATCCGCCGGGGCCGCTGCCCACGGACGTTCAAATCGTTTATATTGGGGTCGCCATTCGAGGAGGGCCGGTATGGACTACTATTCTCGACTGCTGCCCCTGTTAGCGACGCTCGCCTTCGTCGCGGGCTGCGATCAACCTGCCCCGACCGCGGCAGCCCAGGAAGAGGACGTCATCCTTCCCGGCACCGAGAGCTTCAAAGACTTCGGCGACTATGTCGTCCACTTCAACGCGATCGGCACCGACCAGCTGACGCCGGATGTCGCGCGCAATTACGGCATCGTGCGCAGCAGAAACCGCGCGATGCTGAACGTCAGCATTCTGCGCAAGGCGGAGGGGTCGATGGGCAAGCCGGTCACGGGCAGCGTGTCCGCCACCGCCATCAATCTGACCGGCCAGCTGAAGAACATCACATTGCGCGAGATCAAGGAGCAGGACGCCGTCTACTACATCGGCGAGACCGGCATCACCGACGGCGAGACGCTGATCTTCACGGTGGACGCGACGCCGATCAACGAGCCGAGCCGCTTCACGGTCCGCTTCAAGAAGCAGTTCTTCGTCGACGACTGAATCAGGTGACGCTCGGATCCCTGACCGTGTTGCGGATCCGGATCAGGTCGCTGTGCGATACGTACAGCAGGTCCGCAATTTTTCTCACCAGGTGATCTTCGTGCTTGTCGAGGTGATCGTCGGCTAGCGCGACGCGCCACATCATCTCCACGATCCGATGCTTTTCGGGCACGGACAGCGTCTCGTGCAGCTGCCGCGTGAACGACTGCAGAGACGCGGCATGGTCCGCCTGTCGGCCGGCCTCGTCGACGAGCATCGTCGCCTCCTCGTCCGACAGCTCGAAGAACTCCTTCAGCAGCCGGAAGGTCGCCTCGTTCGTGGTCAGATCCTCGGAGTAGTCCGCACGCGCCACCTCGATCAGCAGCAGCGCCGTCGCGAGCTGCACGCCGTGCCGCCGCTCCTCCTCGGCCGTCGCGTCGTTCCGGTCGACGCGCAGCGCGCGGTCGAAAATGTCCGACAAAGCTTTCAGCATGATTCGCCCCTCTCCCCGGCGGCCGGCGCACCGTCCCCGACGGCAGGCTCAGCGGCCCCGGCGGGTGTGCCGGCCGCGGCGGGTGTGCCGGCCGCGGCGCTCCGGTAGAACGAGTCCGCTCTGTCGGACAGCGTGCCGAGCGCGCCGTGAAAGAAATGCGTGGCGCCGTCGATGACTGCCAGTGTCGGGGAAACGCCGAGACCCGCCACCCACACGCGCACGCGGTCGAGCGGCACGATCTCGTCGTGCTCGCCGTGCACGATCAGCCACGGGCAGCGGGGCCGGACGAAGTCGGCCGGTATCTTCGCGACCGGCGGCGCCACGGTGATCAGGCCGATCGGCTCGAGGCGGGCTGCCGCAAGCAGCGCGACCCCCGCGCCGAAAGAGAAGCCGGCCAGGAACAGCGCGCTCTGCGGGTACTTCGCGCGTATCCACGCGGCGGCCGCTGCCGCATCGTCGACCTCACCGACACCGTCGTCGTGGCTGCCTGCCGAATCGCCGACGCCGCGGAAGTTGAACCGCAGCGCCGCGGCGCCAGCGCGATGAAACGTGCGCGCCAGCGTATACACGACCTTGTTGTGCATCGTTCCGCCGTGCAGCGGGTGCGGATGGCACACGACCGCGACGACCGACGGAGCGCGCGCCGGGGCGTCCAGCAGCCCTTCCAGCACGCCGGCCGGACCGTCGATCTCGATGCGCTCGGGCCGAGCCGCGCGTCTCGTGGGCGCATTCATCGGCGTCAGGCGGGCATCGGCTCGCCGTTCGCGAGATGGATCAGTCCGCGCACGTGACGGTACAGGTACCACAGCCAGACCAGGCCGAGGACCACCCAGCCGATCAGCACGACGGTCGTGATCCAGCCGATCACGACCCACGCCAGCGCCCACCAGAACGTGCGGATCATGTAACGGTGGTGCGTGTTCAGCTGAGCGCCCGAATCCTCGCGCTTCAGGTAGTTCAGCACCAGCGCGACGATGCTCGGCAACGCCGTGACGCTGCCGACGAGGTGCAGGACGTAAGCGAACAGCGTGAAAGCCCTGTCGGACTCGACGTTCCCGCTGACGCTCTCGGAACGTTGCGTCGTCATCGGTGTTTCGACCTTCAGACCGGCATCAGGGCTCGGCGCCAGGGCGTATCAGCCGCCGCGCGATCTGAAGTCGAGAGCGGCCGAGTTGATGCAGTACCGGAGTCCCGTCGGCTGCGGGCCGTCCGGGAATACGTGCCCGAGATGCGAACCGCAGCGCGCGCACAGCACCTCCGTCCGCGAGCGCCCGAGGCTCGTGTCCTCGCGCGTCTCGAGCGCATCTTCCGCCGCCGGCGACCAGAAGCTCGGCCAGCCGGTGCCGGAATCGTATTTCTCGTCCGATTTGAACAGCTGCTGGCCGCACACCACGCAGGCGTATTCGCCGCTCTCGTGGCTGTCGTAGTACTGCCCGGTGAACGGGCGTTCCGTCCCGCCTTCCTGCGTCACGTGGTACTGCTCTGCCGTGAGCTTCCGGCGAAGTTCCTGCTCGGACGGCGTCCGTTTCGACGATTGTCGGTCGTCGCTCATGCCGTACTCCCGTAGTCCCTCCACCGGTCATGTTAGCTCAGCACGCGGCGCCGAAACACCGGCAGCAGCGACACTACGATTCGGGGGGCGCGCCGAGCTCGACCAGCAGGCTGTTCAGCCGCTTGACGAAAGCCGCCGGATCCTCGAGCTGGCGGCCCTCCGACAGGGTCGCCTGATCGAGGATCAGCCGGGACAGGAGCTCGAACCGGGTGTCGTCGCCCTCGCGGCGCATCCGCTCGATCAGCGGGTGCCGCGCGTTCAGCTCCAGACTCGGGACGGTTCGGGGAGCCTCCTGGCCCGCCGCCTTCAGCAGCTCCCTCATCTGGTACCCGATGTCGTCCTCGCCGATCACGAGGCAAGCCGCCGACTCCCGGAGCCGCTCGCTGAAGCGCACCTCGTCGACCTGCTCACGGAGCACGCGCTTGACGCGCTTCAGCAGGTTCCTGTCTTCCTTGTTCGCTTCCGTCTCGACCGGTTGCTCGCCACCGAGCTTCTTCGGGTCGATCTCGCCGCGGGCCACGTCCCTGAACGGCTTGTCCCGATACTTGTCCAGAAACTGCATGACCCATTCGTCGAGCCTGTCGGTCATCAGCAGCACTTCCACGCCGCGATCGTCGAAGATCTCGAGGTGAGGGCTCGAGCGCGCGGCGCCGAGGCTGTCGGACTGCAGGTAGTAGATCACGTCCTGGTCCGTGCCGGCATCGCGCAGGTAGTCGTCGAGGCTGCGGTCCTGCTCGTCGCCCGCCGATCGGGTCGTGCTGAAGCGCATCAGCTCCGCGATCCGCTCACGATTGGCCGGATCCTCGGCCAGCCCCTCCTTGAGCACGGCGCCGAACTCCCGCCAGAACGTGCGGTACTTCTCCGGCTCGTCCTTCGCGAGCCGATCCAGCATGTCGAGCACGCGCTTCGTCAGCGCCGACTTGATCGCGGCGACGTTCGGATCCTGCTGCAGGACTTCGCGTGACACGTTCAGCGGCAGATCGCTCGCGTCGACGACTCCGCGAACGAACCTCAGGTACAGCGGCAGGAACTGCGTCGCGCCGTCCGTGATGAAGACCCGCTGCACGTAGAGCTTGACGCCCTTCGGCGCTTCGCGGTTCCAAAGGTCGAACGGTGCGGCGCCGGGCAGATACAGCAGGCACGTGTACTCCCGTTTGCCCTCGACCTTGTTGTGGGTCCACGCGAGCGGCTCCGTGAAGTCGTGCGAGATGTGCTTGTAGAACTCTACGTACTCGTCGTGCTCGATCTCGTTGCGCGGCCGCGTCCACAGCGCCTTCGCGCGGTTGACCGTCTCGCGCCCTTCCGCTTCCCCGCCTTCCTGCCGCATCGTGACCGGGAACGCGATGTGGTCGGAATACTTGCGGATCAGCCCCCTGATTCTGTAAGGATCCAGAAACTCGTCCGCGTCCTGCTTGAGCCTGATGCGCACGGTCGTGCCGCGATCGGCTTTCGTGCACGGCTCTACGGAGAACTCGCCCTGCCCGTCGGAGGTCCATCGGGCTCCTTCCTCCGGCGCGGTACCGGCGCGGCGCGTCAGCACCTCGACGCTGTCCGCGACGATGAACGAGGAATAGAAGCCCACGCCGAACTGGCCGATCAGCTGCGAGTCCTTGCGCTGGTCGCCGCTCATGCGCTCGAGGAAGCGCGCGGTGCCCGAGTGCGCGATCGTGCCGAGATGCTCGACGACCTCGTCACGGCTCATGCCGATACCGTTGTCGCTGACCGTTATCGAGCGCTGCTCCTTGTCGATGTCGACGTCGATCCGCAGCTCGCCGCCGTCCGCCATCAGCTCCGGCTTGCCGAGAGCCTCGAAGCGCAGCTTGTCATTGGCGTCGGACGCGTTCGAGATCAGCTCGCGCAGAAAGATTTCGCGGTCGCTGTAAAGGGAGTGAACCATCAAGTGAAGCAGCTGCTTCACTTCCGCTTGAAATCCGTAGGTGCTGGCGCCGGTGCTCTCCATGGTCGGGTCCGTTGATACCGAGACGAAACCCTACCATAGGGACGGAACCCCGATTTTCAAGCGCGTGCCGGCGACGGGCCGCCTGCGCCGGCGATCACGGTCGCGACGGCCGCGACCGACCAGACGGCGACGCTGAGCGCCGCGACCGCGGTAAGGAGGGGAGCCCACTCGGCCGGCACCGACGTCAGCTCGCATCCGGCGAGGGCCAGCGAAGACGCCATGCCGATCGCGAGAGCGCTACGTCTCAGGGCGTGGCGCCTGAGCACGAGCGCGAAGACGAGCGTGAAAACGGCGTCGTCGATCTCGTCGAGCCACTGGAGGACGACTTCCATGACGGGTCCGTCGGCGCAGAAAGGGAAAGCGGCGGGCGCTAGGCCGCGTCGTCCTCGTGCCGCGCTTTCGCGTCGTCGGGCGAGCCGTCGCCCCGGCCGCGCGGGTCGTGCCTTCTTTCGTTGTGACGGCGCGCCGCATCCATGGCGCAGGCTATCCATTCGAGCGAGCAGATGCCGTTGGCGAAGGGGTTGTTGTTGCCGTTGTCTCGTGCATCCATTGCGTAAGAGTCTCAGCTCCGACCGACGTTGAGCATCGTAAGTCGAGCGCTTCGAAATAGCTGTGAGGAAACTCTCAGACGGTGGCGCAACGAGAACGTTTAACTTATTGTAACGTCCGCGCGAGCGTTGCGTTTCGCGCATGATGCAGAATACAAAAACACATGCAGCGCATCGTCATTCTCAATCCGAAAGGCGGATCCGGCAAAACGACCGTCGCGACGAATCTCGCGGCATGGCTGGCCGCCGCAGATACCGAACCGGCACTGATGGACCTGGACCCGCAGGGCTCGGCGACGCGCTGGCTTCGCAAGCGTTCGGCGGAATCGGCGCCGATATACGGGATCGCCGCGTTCGAGAAGGCTGCGTCGGTAACGCGAAGCTGGCAATTGCGTGTGCCGCCGGGCTGCCAGGCCGTCGTGGTGGATACTCCCGCAGCGATCCACAGCCGGCACTTTCCGGAGGTGACGCGCGGCGCACACGCGGTGCTCGTGCCCGTGATGCCCTCGGACATAGATATCCACGCCACCGCGAAATGCATCTCCGATCTTCTGCTGGTCGCAAAGATCAGGCGCTCGGAAGGCCGGCTCGGCATCATCGCGAACCGCGTGCGCAGCAACACCAAGGTGTCGCAGCGCCTGACTCGCTTCCTCGATTCGCTCGACATACCGCTCGTCGCGACTTTGCGCGACAGCCAGAATTATGTCCGCTCGGCGGAGTCGGGCGAAGGGCTCGTCGAGATGCCGCGCTGGCAGGTGTGGCCGGATCTCGCGGAATGGGAGAAGCTGCTGTCGTGGCTTGCCGGGCGGCGGCGCGACGGTTTGCCGCGGCAGCTCGCGGTCAGCGCGCCGGCCACGAAGCTGATCTGTTAGATCCGGCGCGTTACGAGCAGGCCCGATGCGTCACTGGCCGTCGTCGGGCTTCCAGGACTGGCGCACCTTGTCCGCCCAGTTGTGATAGCCCTTCCAGCTGTAGATCGAATGATCCGCGGGCGTACGCTCGGAGCCGGGCTTCTTGCTGACGTGCGTCAGCCACTTGCGATACGCCTCCCAGCCCTGCTGATCCTTCGACGGCTCCGCCACGGGTCGCTGCGGCTTCTTCGAAGCGTGCCGGCCGCCGTTACCGTCGTGGTAAAGCGGAGGGCGGAACTGGTGCGACTTCTGCTCGCTCATCGGCTGGAAGAAACCGTAGCTGCCTCAGGTGGACGCAACGGTAGCCGGCGGAAAAGTTGCGGGCCAGGAACTGAGTCTCAGTCAAAACCGCCTGGGCGCGCCAGTTAACGTAATCGAATCATCTCGTTCGCTGCGCGGCCACGTCAGTCGACGATCCGGTAGCAAGGCACGTAACTGCTGGGATCGGATAGTTTCATGCGTTGCTGCGCGACGAAGTCGTTCAGCAGACGATCGAGCGCGCGCGTGACCGCGTGCTCGCCGTGCAGCTCGAAAGGCCCGTGCTCCTCGACGAGGCGGATGCCGGCCTCGCGCACGTTCCCCGCGACGATACCCGAGAACGCGCGGCGCAGATTCACCGCCAGGGAGCCGAGATCCTGATCGCGGTGCAGCTCGAGCGCGGCCATCGTCTCGTGATTGGCTTCGAACGGCATCTGGAAATCGAGATTGATGTCGAGCTGCCAGTTGAAGAACAGCGCGTCGTCCGACTCCGCACGGCTGCGGCGCACGGCCCCGAGCCCCTCCGAGATCTCGCGCGCGACACCGTCCGGATCGGCGAGCACGATCCTGTACAGCGACTGCGCGCGCGGCCCGAGAGTCTGCCCGATGAACTCGTTGAGGCGCTCGAAATAGGCCCGGCTGCTCGTCGGCCCCGTGAACACGAGCGGCAGTGCGGCGCCTTCGTTCTTCGGGTGCAGCAGGATGCCGAGCAGGTACAGGATCTCCTCGGCCGTCCCTACGCCGCCGGGGAAGACGATGATCGCGTGCGCGAGCCGCACGAAAGCCTCGAGCCGCTTCTCCATGTCCGGCAGGATCACGAGCTCGTTGACGATCGGATTCGGCGCTTCGGCCGCGATGATCGTCGGCTCGGTCAGCCCGAGGTAACGCCCGTCGTGCCGGCGCTGCTTCGTGTTCCCCAGCGTCGCGCCCTTCATCGGCCCCTTCATCGCGCCCGCGCCGCAGCCCGTGCAGATGTCGAACTCCCGAAGGCCGAGCGCGTAACCGACCTTCTTGGAATAGTCGTATTCTTCGCGGCTGATCGCATGGCCGCCCCAGCACACGACGAGGTGCGGATCCACGTGCGCAGTCAGCACGCGGGCGTTGCGCAGAATGTGAAACACCGCGTCCGTGATGCCCTGCGACTCGGTCAGGTCGAAGCGGTCGCTGATGATGATGTCGCCGTGCGTGTACAGCAGGTCGCGCAACACGGCGAACAGATGCTCGCGAATTCCGCGGATCATCTTTCCGTCGACGAACGCTCGCTCCGGGGCGTTGCGCACGTCGAGAGCGATGCCGCCCTCGTGCTGAACGATCGAGATCCGGAAATCGCGGTTGCGCCGGAGGATTCCGCGCACGTCGTCCTCTTCGGCACCGGAATTCAGCACGGCGAGCGAGCACTGCCGCCACAGCTCGTACAGGCGCCCGCCGCCCGCTCCGCGCAGCTGATCCACCTCGGAGCGCGAAAGAATCTGCAATGTGCCTTCGGGCGCGATGCGCGCGTCCATTCGCTTGGACCTCTCTTGTCGTCCGGTTGCCCGCCATGGCGGGAAAAAGCCGCCCCGAGCGTCCAGCCGGGCCGGCGCGCCACGAAACCCGGAAAGGCTTTGCTCGGGAATCGAGCTCCTAGGGGCGGATCTCGATCGGGGTCGACGGGCTGGTCATCAGCCAAATGTCGATCATGTCCGAGTTCGAAACGGCGATACAGCCGTCCGTCCAGTCCCAGCCCTGATAGCTGGCCTCGTCCAGCTTCGGCTGATTCGGCTGGCCGTGAATCATGATCTGCCCGCCCGGGTCGACCCCGGCCGCCCGCGCCCGGGCACGATCCTGCGCATTGGGATAGGAGACCTTGATCGACAGGAAATAATCGCTCGACGGGTTGCGGGCCTCGAGGTAGTACCTGCCCTCCGGCGTCCTGAAGTCGCCTTCGCGCTGCTTGTGCCCCGTCGGCACGAGGCCGAGCGCGATGTCGAACTCGCGCAGCACCTCGCCGGCCTTCAGCAGGTAGAGCTTGCGCTCGGACTTCACGACGAGGACGGAATCCGCCGCCTCGTGATGGCGCACGAGCGCAGCCTGCGCCCATGCGCCGGCGCTCCAGCTCATCGCGAGCAGAGCGGCCAGTACGATGCGTGAACGCAGTGCGGTCATCGGAATGGCACTCTAAATCAACTTCTCGAAAATTTGCAACGAACGGCTGCCCGTGCGGGCGAGACGGCGGTCGTCAGGCGCCGAGAATTTCCGCGATCTCGGCGAACCCCGTGCCGCGGACGAAGCGGACGGCCCGCATGCCGCAACGGCGAGCGGCTTCGACGTTCTCTGCGCGGTCGTCGATGAAGAGGCACTGCCGCCGCCCGATGCGCTCGAGCAGATAGGCATAGATCCGCTCGTCGGGCTTCGTCGCGCCGACGAGACCCGACAGCACGACGGTCTGGAAATCCGCCATGAACGGGAAGGCGCGATACAGGAAGCGGATCCGCTCCGCCGGATAATTGGACAGCGCGTGCAGCCGGAACCCGCGGCGCTTGAGCCGCCCCACCTGCTCGACAGTCTCCTCGAGGGCGCCGGCGAACATCCTCTCCCAATCGCTCGCGTAACGCCGGATCCATTCATCGTAATGCGGATGGCGTGCTGCCAGCTCGGCCGTCAGCTCGACGAACGAGGCGCCGGCGTCGAGCTTCGAGTGCCATGCCTCGGTGCAGACGGCCCCGAGGAACGCCTCGACGGCGCCCGGCTCGCCGCCGAGGTGGTCACGGAACAGGTAACGCGGGTTCCAGTCGATCAGGACGCCGCCGAGATCGAATACGATGTCGCGCACTTTCCCGGATCCCGGCTGCGGCGCAAGCCTGCCGCGGCAGCGCTCAGGCCGCGTTGCGCAGGGCTTCGATCCGCTCGGAGATCGGCGGGTGCGACAGGAACAGGCGCTTCAGACCCGTCATGTGCCCGCCGGAAATGCCGAAAGCCTGCATCGATTCGGGCAGCCCGCTGTCGTCGCGGCGGTGCACGCGCTCGAGCCCCTGCAGCGCGGCGATCATCTTGTCACGCCCCGCCAGCGTCGCGCCGCCGGCGTCGGCCCTGAACTCCCTCTGCCGCGAGAACCACATCACGATCGTGCTCGCGAGGATGCCGAGCAGGATCTGCGCGGCGATGCTGGCGATGAAGAACCCCGGCCCGTAGCCCCGCTCCGTCCGGAATACGACGCGGTCGACGA
>JAFGNC010000392.1 GCA_016927175.1 Gammaproteobacteria bacterium
GAAAACCGTTACCTGCAATTCACGACCGGCTTCAGTCACAGCCTGTCGGACGATTTCCTCGCGGGCGGCTGGACCTTGGACAGCTACGTGCAGCACGCGCAGAACGCGCAGAGGACGATCATCCCCGCGGGCATGCGAACCGACCGACTGTTTCTCGCGATGGACGCGGTGGCGGGCCCCGGCGGCGAACCGGTGTGCCGCGTAACGCTGGCCAACCCGGGCATCTTCGACAAGTGCGTGCCGATCAACCTGTTCGGCGGCGTGGACGCCGTAACGCCGGCCGCGGCCGCGTACGTGACGGACGACGGCAAGGTCGCGCGCGGCAGAACCACGGAGCAGGTTGCCGAGGTCACTTTCACGGGCGACGTCACGCGCGGTTCGGACGGCGGCGTGCTTGGCCCGATCTCGGCCGCTTTCGGCCTTGCGTGGCGGCAGCAGGACCTGAACGTCAGCACGGCGGACCCGTGCGATGAGTTTCCGTGCACGGTGGACAACGTGCGGTTGAGCGATCTCGGTCTGATGTCGCCCGACCTGCGCGGAATCCTTCCGGAGTTCGATGCTTTCGGCAACCCCGATCCGAATGGCATCCCCGGGTTGAGGCACGTGCCCCCCGGCTTCGCCGGCGACTCGAACTCGAGCACGGTGCTGTTCTCGAGCCAGCGCGCGGTCGAGGGCGGATTCAGCGTTCGCGAGGCGTTCTTCGAGTTCCACATTCCGCTGTTCGACGGCAGGCTGAGCCTCGACGAGGCGTACCGCTTCGCCAGTTATACGGGCGCGGGCGACGAGCCGGCATGGAAGAGCGGCCTGTCGTTCCAGGCGACGGAGCGGCTCAGGCTTCGGGCCACGCGGTCGCAGGACGTGCGCGCCCCGACGCTGCGGGAACGTTACGAGCAGCAGCGCGGCGGCGTGAACGTCATGGATCCGGAGAACAACAACGACACGATCAGCACCGCATCGTTCTCGGGCGGAAACCCCAATGTCGGTCTCGAGACGGCAGCGACGAACACTCTCGGCATCGTCTACGAGCCGTTGGACAGGTTATCGGTGACGTTCGACTGGTACGACATCGACCTCGACGGCGCGATCGGCCAGCTGGGCGCCCAGAGCATCGTCGACACCTGTTTCCAGTCCGGCGGGCAGTCCTCGCTGTGCGAGTTCGTGGTTCGCGACGCGACGGGTCAGATCAACCGTGTCGACAACCTCTTCATCAATCTGTCCAATCAGAAGATCAGCGGCGTCGACGCGGAGCTGAATCTCGCGGGCATCGAGCTCGGAGGCGGAACGCTCGGCTGGCGCCTGCTCGCCACACGGCTCAACGAGAACTCCGTTCTGACGCCGGGCAGCCCGAAGGACGAGCGCGCCGGCGATATCGGATTCGGCTTGCCGGAGAACAAGGTGACGACGAGCCTGACGTACGCGCGGGGGGCGTGGTCGCTGTTCCTGCAGGGGCGTTACATCGGCGACGGCACGATGAACAGGAACTTCACGGAGGGCGTTCAGGTCGACGACAACACGGTGGACTCGGTGTTTTACACCGACCTGACGTTCAGGTTCAGCGGGCGTGACGGCGCCGCTCCGTGGCAGGTCTTCTTCACCGCCAACAATCTCTTCAACGAGACGCCGCCCGACTCCTACTCCGGACTCGGCCGCGCGGGCGTTCCGGGACCGAGCTCGATCCTGTACGACACGATCGGCCGTCGATACGTGGTCGGCGTGCGGGTGAACTACTGACGCAGCCTGGCACGTCCATGCACGGTCCGGTACGACCCGTGTATTGAGTCATGGCATCGGCGAGGGCACGAGCCCTCGCCGATCCATTCGGGGGACTCGGTCCGTTTGCTTCATTGAGGACGAGACAGCACGCCTTCGATGATGACCGCGATGGTCAGCCAGGACACAGTGCCACACCGCTTGCGTCCGCAAGCGCCTTAAGGCGGTTTTAAGCCACGGGCGGCACCCTTTCTCCTCGAAAGGAGCCGCCATGAAGACCACGTCCTCGTTCCGAACGGATTCTCGACGCCTTACGGCGGCGGCCTGGCTCGCGGGAGCCCTGGTCGCACCGGCGGTCATTGCCGCCGCTCCCGCCGATCTGCTCGACCAGTTGACCGCGCGGGCGGGTGCGCCGCCAGTCCCCGAGCGGGGCGAGCGTCTCTTTACGACACGCCAGCAGCGGGGCTGGAGCTGCGCTTCGTGCCACGGCGCGCCGCCCACGCGGGCCGGCCGGCATGCCGCGACCGGTAAAGCCATCGCTCCGCTGGCGCCGTCCGCCAACGCCGCACGCTTCACTGACGCGGCGAAGGCCGAGAAATGGTTTCGCCGCAACTGCAGCGATGTCCTGGGCCGCGAATGCACGGCCGCCGAGAAGGCCGACGTGCTGAGCTGGCTGCTGACCCTCGAGCCTTGAAGGAGTTGGCCATGCATGTTTCGCCCCGACGCTTTCTTCGCTATGCGATCGCCGCCGCGCTGGCGCTCAGCGCCGCGCACACGACGCGCGGCGACGACGAGCATGCGCTCGCGCGATCGCCATTACCCGACGCTTATCGGGAGGAATGCGGCGCTTGCCACACGCCGTACGCCGCGCGCCTGCTTCCCGCGGCCTCGTGGCAGCGAATCATGCAGGGACTCGAAAACCATTTCGGCACCAATGCGTCACTCGATGCCGAAACCACCGCGGAGTTGGCGGCCTGGCTCACGGCCGCGAGCGGCGGCGCGAGGCGCGCGGGCGCCGCGCCGCCCGAGGACCGGATCACGCGCTCGGGCTGGTTCATTGACGAGCATGACGACTTCCGCGCCGTCGCTTTCGGGCGCCCGGCCATAGGGAGTGCGGCGAACTGCGCTGCGTGCCATACCGATGCAGACCGAGGAGATTTCAGTGAACGCAACATCCGTATCCCGAGGTGACACCGCACGCGACGGCCGGGCGGCGCGTATCGTCGTCTGGGACGCACCCGTGCGACTCTTCCACTGGCTGATTGTGCTGTGCTTCGCCGGCGCCTGGTTGACCGCCGACAGCGAGCACTGGCGCCTCGTTCACGTGACTTTCGGTTATACGATGGCCGGACTCGTCGCATTCCGGCTTCTGTGGGGCGTGGTCGGCACGCGGCACGCCCGGTTCTCGAGCTTCGTCCGCGGCCCGCGGGCGGCGCTGCGCTATCTCGGCTCGATTGCAAGGAGACGGCCGGAGCACTACACGGGTCACAATCCGGCCGGCGCGCTCGCGATCGTCGCTCTGCTGGTTCTGGCGGTCGCCGTCACGGCCTCCGGCTGGGCCGCTTATGCCTACCTCGGCGATAGTGCGGAGGACCTGCACGAAGGCGCCGCGAACGCGATGCTGCTCCTCGTCGGCATTCACGTCGCCGGCGTCCTGGTCAGCAGCTGGCTGCACCGACAGAACCTCGTGAAAGCAATGATCACCGGGCGCAAGCCGGGCGCGGCCGAGGAGGGCATCCGCCGCACATGGCGCGGCCTCGCGCTCGTGATGCTCGCGGCCGTGCTCGGGTTCTGGTGGCTCGAGTGGCAGAGCGCACCGACCGGTCTCGATCTTGCGCCGCTCGCAGCGACGCCCACCGCGATCGTCCGCGAGCCCGGACGCGAAGGCGACGACGACTGAGCGCCGCGATCCGGCCGATTCGCCCGATACGCCCGATTGACCCGATAAGCGATAATCGAGCGATGCGCGTGCTCCTCGTCGAAGACGATCCGCTGCTCGGAGACGGGTTACGCGCGGGATTGCGCCAGCTCGGATTCCAGGTCGACTGGGTCAGGGACGGGGAGAGCGCCGGGCGGGAGCTGCGCGCCGCAGAACATGCGGCCGTCGTTCTCGACCTCGGCCTGCCGCGCAAGGACGGTCTCGAGGTCCTCGCCGAGGCGCGACGGGCGGGGGTCAAGCTTCCGGTGCTGGTGCTGACGGCGCGGGACGCGGTGCCCGACCGCGTCCGCGGCCTCGATCTCGGCGCAGACGACTATGTCGTCAAGCCGGTGGACCTCAACGAGCTCGCCGCGCGGCTGCGCGCGCTCGTGCGCCGGGCGCACGGTCAGCCGCATGAACGGCTCGAGGCGCGGGACATCGTGCTCGACCCATCGGCCCGCACCGTGCGTCGGGCGGGCGAGGAGATTCTGCTGTCGGCGCGGGAGTTCGACCTGCTCGAGGCCCTGATGCTCAATTGCGGCCGCGTCCTGTCGCGCGAGCAGCTCGAGCGGCATCTGTACGGCTGGGGACAGGAGGTCGAAAGCAACGCAGTCGAGGTGCACATCCATCACCTCCGCCGCAAGCTCGGCGCCGGAGCGATCGAGACGGTGCGCGGTGTCGGCTATGTGCTGACGCGGGACGCGCCCGGACGATGAGGACGCCGCGCTCGCTGCAGGGGCGGCTGTTGCTGCTGCTTCTGGCGGTGGTGGTCGTCGTCTGGGCCGCGGCGGCGGCAGCAATGTGGTCCGACGCCCGCCGCGAGATCGACGCGCTGCTCGACGGACACCTCGCGCAAGCGGCCGCGCTGCTCGTCGCCCAACAAGCCGGCGAGCTCGAGGACGACGAGGACGAGAGGCGCGAACGGCGGATCGACGCTGACGCTTTGCATCGCTACGCGCCGACTGTCGCATTCCAGGTCTTCGACGAGGGCCGGCTGGTCCTGCGTTCGGCCAACGCGCCGGCGGCGCCGATGCTGAAGACCGACGCGCGCTTCCGCACGGGCTTTGCGACCGTGCGAATCGCCGACGAGGAATGGCGCGTCTTCGCGGCCTACGGCGGCGAGCGCGACATCGAGGTCTACGTCGGCGAGGCGCTGGCTTCGCGCGCGGCGATTCTGATGGCCGTCCTGCGCAGCGCGCTATGGCCGATGGCGGTGGCGCTGCCGCTGCTGATGTTCGCCGCATGGGGCGCGGTGCATGGCGGGCTAGCCCCGCTGCGACGGCTCGGAAGCGCCCTTGCGGCACGGCAGCCGCGCGAGCTGCACCCGGTGATCTTGCCGGGCGCGCCGGCGGAGATCGCCTCGACGGCCGACGCGCTCAACGAGCTGCTCGGACGCATCGCCGCGCTGCTCGAGTCGGAGCGCCGCTTCACCGCCGATGCCGCGCACGAGCTGCGCACGCCGATCGCGGCAATACGCGCGCAGGCGCAGGTCGCTCTCGCCGAAACGGACGATGCTTCCCGGCGGCATGCGCTCCAGAAGACGCTCGAGGGTTGCGATCGCGCAAGTCATCTGGTCGATCAGCTGCTGACACTGTCGCGCCTGGAGGCGCTCGACGCACCGACGGTCGAGGCCCTCGATCTCGCGGCGCTTGCGCGGCGGGTCGTCGGCGAGCTTGCGCCCGCGGCGCTCGCCAAGCGCCAGAGTCTGGAGCTCGAAGCCGGCGAGCCGGTGATGGTCACGGGCAGCGACGTGCTGCTCGCCGTATTGGTGCGAAACCTCGTCGACAATGCCGTGCGCTACGCGCCTCGGGAGGCTCGCATCATCGTCGGCGTGCGCTGCGACGATGGGCGCAAGGTGCTCTCGGTCGAGGACAGCGGGCCGGGCCTCGCCGAGCCCGAGCGGGGCCGGCTCGGCCAGCGTTTCTTCCGACAGGCCGGCACCGGCGAGAGCGGCAGCGGGCTCGGCTGGTCGATCGTTCGCCGTATCGCTACGGTGCACGGCTTCGACGTGCAGGTCGAGCGCTCTGCGCGGCTCGGCGGATTAATGGTGCGCGTGACGGCGTAGGTCGCCGCGACGACGCGTCCGCCTCTGCGGCGCTGCGCCGGCCGCGAGCTTGTCCGCGCGGACCTCCGGCGCTCGACGTCGCGCGTCCACCCGCCGTGCTTCAGTTGTACTCGACCGGGTTGTAGCCCGGCGTGCACACGTCGACGATGCAGATCGACTCCAGCGTGCGCCCCTCGGGCGGAGGCTCGAGGCCTGCCTCGAGCATCAGCTCGCGAAGCACTTTCGCCGTCTCGGGATGCGGAATCGCGGACTGGACTCCGACGCGGACGAGACCGTCCGCGTAATCGATCGGGAGCCAGGTGCGGGCGGCCAGCTCCGGGCTGCCGCGGCTGTCGGTATTGCCGAAGTCGCGAATGTCCATCCGGGCGCCTGCCTCGACGAGGATCCGCACGACCTCGGTAGCGCCCTTGTGCGCCGCGCCGTGCAGGGCGACCCGCCCCGTGTCGGCCTGAAAATTCGGATCGATTCCGAGCTCCAGCAGCAGCTTTACGGCTTCGACCGTCTGCTCGGTAGACCATTCGCTGGTGATGCCCTCGACCCAGCCGATACCGGCGGCCACGGCCAGCGGCGTCACGCCGAGCCGCGTATTGATATGGGGGTCTGCGCCGTGCTCGAGCAGGAGCCGCATCAACTCGACATCGCCGGACTGCGAGGCTCGCAGGAACGCCGTCGCCCCGTCTTCGTCAAGCCACTGGTTCGTGAAGACCGTCCGTGTCTCCGTGCTCTCGCTCAGCCGGGCGTTCGGATCCGCGCCCGCTTCGAGGAGGAGCTCGATGTACGCAAGGTGATCCATGTCGGGCGTGCGCGTGGGGTAGTCGCCCCCTTCGAGGTTGCGGTTGTCGGTCGCAAGGTAGAGCGGGGTCCAGCCGCCTTTGTTGGCGAGATTGACGTCGGCGCCGTGCTCGATCAGGAATTTCCCCATCCGATAGTTTCGGTTCTGCGTCGCCGCCAGCAGCGGGCTCCAGCCGTAGCGCGTGACCTGATTCACGTCGGCCCCGGCTTCCAGCAGGGCGCGCGCGGCGTCGATGCTGCCTGTGCGGGCCGCGTACACGAGCGGCGTCAACTCGCCGCCGTCCGGCTCCCGTTGTTCCCGCCGGCCGAAGGGCTCCTCACCGCCCTCGGTAACGGCGAAACCCAGCGCGCCGCGCCGGACCCGGCTGCAGATGTCCTCGGCAGTCAGGTCGCTGTCCGATTCACGCAGATTCACCCACACCTCTTCGGTGCTTTGCTCGACCAGGTCTCTCAGCGTGCCGAGGTCCGGCGTCGGCTCCTCGCAGAGGATGGAAATGACCTGCCGACGTACCGCATCTCTCGGATCGTCGGAATTGCCGAGCGCCGCCGTTCGTCCGCCGCGAAAGACCGGAGCGGAACGGGCTGCGACATCGGCGCCGTGCTCGATCAACACGGCGATGACGTCGGCATGACCCTGGTCGGCGGCCTGCATCAAGGCGGTCGTGCCGCGTTCGTTTTCGCTGGCGTTCGGGTCCGCGCCGTGATCCAGCAGCACTCGCACGGCCTCCACCCGGCCGGAACGCGCAGCCAGCATCAGAGGCCTGCGTCCGAGCGGGAGCGGCTCGTTGGCATCCGCGCCGCCCTCGAGCAGAGCCGCGATCATGGCCGCGTCGCCGTGGCTTGCCGCCAGCCACAGCGGAGTCGAGCCGTTACGATTGGCCGCCGAAGCGTCGGCGCCGGCTGCGAGCAGCAGCTCGGCCAGGGCGACATCGCCGTGGTAGGCCGCCCAGTGCAGCGCCGTGGCTCCGTCCGCCTGCGGCATGCTCGCGTCGGCGCCGTCCTGCAGCAGGCGGCGCACCGCCTCGTTGTCGCGCTGCATCGCGGCATCCGCCACGTCGGACTGCGCGACCGCGACGTTTGCCGCCGCGAGCATCGCCGCCAGCGCGATGGCGCCGACGCCCGCCATGCCGCGCTTTCCGCTGAAGCGTCGCCGTTTCATACCGCTCGACGCTCCGCGTTCGAGCCGGTGGGAGCGAGCCAGCGACTCACAGGTTCTCCAGCCGTCCGGTGCTGTCGCCGAAGCTGTCCCGGTGGATGTCGAACTGATCCAGAAGGCTCACCAGCAGGTTACCCGTGGACACGGTCTTCGTGGGATATGCGAGGTGACGCCCGCCTTCGAGCCTCCCGTTGTTGCCGCCGAGAATCACGTGCGGCACGTCGTAATGCAGGTGCTGGTTCGGATTGCCCATATTGCTGCCATAGAGGAGCAGCGAATGGTCGAGCAGCGTGCCGTCGCCATCTTCGGTCTTGGCGAGCTTGTCGGCGAAGTACGCCAGCATCTTGACGTGGTACTGATTGATCTTGGAGAACTCGTTGATGATTGCCGGGTCCTCGCCGTGATGCGAGCCGCCGTGGAACCCCATGGTGGGGGCTTCGCTTTCAGGGTATCGCCGTCCCGTCAGGTCGCGCGCGAAGAGCAGCGTGCCCACGCGGGTGATATCGGCCTGGTATGCCAGAGCCAGCAGGTCGAACATCAGCTTGATGTGCTCGTCGAAGGACTGCGGGATGCCGGGAGGCACGGCGAAATCCTCGGGCGCCGTCGTCGTCGCGCTGGCGGCGATCTGGAGCCGGCGCTCGATCTCGCGCACGTTCTCGGTGAAACTGTCGAGGCGCGAACGGTCCGGTGCGCTGATCTCTCTACGGAGGCTGGCGATCTTGCCGTTGATCGAGTCGAGGATGCTCTGGTTGCGCTCGCGGCGCGCCACGCGCTGCTCCGGCGTGCTTCCGCTTCCGAACATGCGCTCGAACACGACCTGCGGGTTCAGCTCCATCGGCAGCGGCGTCGTCGGCGACGCCCAGGAGATCGTGTTCGTGTACACGCAGCTGTAACCCTCGCCGCAGTTGCTGGAACCCGAACCCGGATCCTCGACCGACATCTCGACC
>JAFGNC010000393.1 GCA_016927175.1 Gammaproteobacteria bacterium
ACCGTGCCGTCGGCGTTCGCGACCGCGGTGCCGTTCTGCGGCGCGGCCGTCACGACGAGGGTCGCGGGATCGAGCGTGCCGTCGTCGCTGTCGTTCGCGAGCACGTCGATCGTCGCCGTGCCGCCCGCCGCGACGGTCGCCGTGTCGTCGCTCGCGACCGGCGCCTGCCCTCCGCCGCCGCCCTCGATCGTGACCGCGACCGCCGCCTCGTTCGACGCGAGCCCGCCGTCGTCGGAGACCTGGTAGCTGAACGTGTCCGTCGCCGTCGCCGACCCGTCGTGCGTATACGTGATCGTGCCGTCCGGGTTGGCGACGGCGGTGCCGCTCGCCGGGTCCTGTGTCACGAACACCGTCGCCGGGTCCACGGAGCCGTCCGGATCGGAATCGTTGTCGAGCACGGAGATCGTGACCGAGCCGCCCGCCGCCACGGTCGCCGTGTCGTCGCCCGCCGCGGGCGCCTGGTTGCCGCCGCCCCCGCTCAGGTACTTCGTCTGCAGGTAGCTCTGCACCTGCTGGCGCTCGTTGGCGCTGAGCGCGCGGTCGTAGACGAGGACCGCCGCGACCTGCATGTCGATGAACGGGCTGCTGTCGATCTCTGCGCCCAGCACGATCCGCGTCAGCGCCGTGTTGTAGGTGTGCGTGCGCGTGTCGATCGGATTGCCGTCGCGGTAGTGCGTCAGCTGCCCGCCCGCGAGCACCGCCGACTGCACGAGCCACCCCTGCCCGGTCCCGGCGACGCCCGAGTCGAAGTCGTTCGCATTGCCCCAGGCCTGCACCATCAGCCGGCCGGCCGCGTTGACGATCAGGCCGAACGTGCGGTTCGTCCGGTTCGTGCCCCACGAGAAGCCGCCGTAGCCGGTGCCGCGGTAGTTCGCGACCAGGAACACGGAACGGTCGGCGTTGCCCGACGGCAGCCCCGCTACGCCCGACGTGCGCTCGAGCTTGTCCCCGCTGCCGTCGAAGTCGATGACGGGCCGGCCGTTCAGCGCGCTCGGCAGCAGCATCGGATCGCCGGCGGCGACGAGGTTGTTGCCGAAGGACGTCTGATCGAGCCACGACGTGACCTGGCCGCCCGCCGCCGTGCTGACGCCGGTGTCCGCTTCGAGCCGCGTCACGAGGCCCGACGTCGGCAGCTCGTCGCAGGGGCCTTCTGACACGTACGTCGCCGTCAGCGTCGCGTTCGCGTCGGGCACGACGATCAGATGCTCGCGGCTGCCGCCGTCGGACCAGCTCGAGAAACGCCAGAACTCGCCGCCGATGCAGGTCGTGTCCGGCACGCTGATCGTGTGCTCGAAATTGATCAGCGTGTCGTAGACGAAAGGCGCGTCCTGCGCGAGACCGTCGACGCTGACGGGGATGCCGGCGGGCGCCGTCTCGAAGCGAAGATCCACCTTGTCGGGCAGGATCATGATGCTGTCGGAGCGGCTGAGCCCCTCCGAATCCGTGACGACGAGCGTGAAGCGATACCCCGTGTCGTCGTGCCAGTCGTGACCGCTTCTCGCGATCTCGAACTCCCCGCCCGTGCCCGGGTCTTCGGTCAGCACCGGATGCACGTGCTCGTTGTGGACGAAGTCGATCGTCCACAGGTACTGGCTCGGCGGGATCGTCTCATCGGGATCGTCGGCCGAGCCGGAGTAGCTGATCACGTCGCCGGCGCGGAACAGCAGGCCGTCCTGCGGCGCGTCGATCGTCACGGTCGGCGCCGTGCCGACCTCGATCACGATCGGGTCCGACGTCGTGCTGCCCGTGGCGTCGGAGACCACGACGACGGCTTCGAACGAGCCGCTCGACGTGTAGGTGTGCGTCACGTTCCGACCGGTCGCTTCCTGCCCGTCGCCGAAGAACCAGCGGTAAGTCAGCGCGTCGTCCTCCGGGTCCGTGGCCGTCGCCGTGAAATCGACGTCGAGCGGCGGCGCGCCCTGCGTCGGCGCGCCCGTTGCGCTGTCGATCAGCGGCGGCTGGTTGCCCGCCGTGTGCCTGAAGCGCAGCACGCGCCCGCCCGCGTAGTCCGCGGCGTACAGCGCGCCGTCCGGCCCCTGCTCGAGCGACACGGGCGCGCCGACGTTCGACACGAAGTCGTTGACGCTCGCGACGGCGCCGCCGGCGTCGAAGGTCAGGTACCTGATGAACGACAGCGCGTAGTCGGCGAAAAAGAACGCGCCCTGGAACGAGGCCGGGAAGGAGCCGCCGCGGTACACGAACCCGGCCGTGATCGCGCCGCCGCTCGGCGTGCTGGTCGTGTGGGGATAGGCGTAGATCGGGTCGTCGTAGGCGGGGTCGGCGCAGAACCCCTCGCAGGCCGGCCAGCCGTAGTTGGCGCCGGCGCGGCCGAGGTGAAGATCCTCGCTGGCCGTCGACTGGACGTTGCCGCCGACCTCGCCGATGAAGAACCGCCCGGTCGGCAGGTCCCAGTGCGCGCGATACGGATTACGCAGCCCGAGCGCCCAGATCTCGTCCAGGTTGCCGCCGGGGCCGTCGGCGAACGGGTTGTCCGCCGGAACGGAGCCGTCTTTGTTGATGCGGATGACCTTGCCGCCCGCCCGCGTCAGGTCCTGGGCCTGCGCGCCGTCGAACTCCTCGCCCGTGGTCAGGTACAGCCTGCCGTCCGGGCCGAACCCGATGCCGCCCCCGTAGTGGCAGCAGTTGGACCAGTTCTCGTTGTCCTGCCAGATCAGCACCTCGCTCGCGAGGCTGGCCGTGCTGCCCGAGTGCGTGAAGCGCGATACGCGGTTTCGGCGCGACGTTCCGTGCGTGTAGTAGACGTAGATGAAGCCGTTCGACGTGAAATCGGGATCGAGCGCGATCGAGGTCAGCCCGCGCTCCTCCCCGGTCTCGATGTTCGTGATCCGCAGATACGGCGCGGTCTGCGCCGGCTGCTCGGCCGGATCGAAGATCAGGATGTCGCCGGTCTTCTGCAGCAGAAGCATGCGGCCGTCGGGCAGCGTCTCGAGGTAGACCGGGGCCGTCAGCCCCGACAGCACCGTCTCCTGCTGGAAATTCGGCGGCAGCTGGGCTTCGGCGGCAAGGCCGGTGAGCAGGATCGCGAGCGGGACCAGAACGCGCCGCAGCGGCCGGAAGCCGCGCGATTCCCGTCGAAGGCCGGCGCGGCCGCGACGGACTGCCGGGCCGAGGAGACGCAGGAGTTTCGATGACAGTGCCGGGCGCCAGCTCTCTCCGCCGCTTGGGGCTTGACGTGAGTGCCGGCTGCGCAACGACTGGTCGCTCCCTGAGAGTGCTGCCCTGGCCCCTTCGATTTTTTCTTTGCAGCCAACATAACCGAACGGAGCACTCTGTCAACAAGCTTCCGTGTTACTTCCTCAACGATGCGAACAGACAGCGTCGTCGATCTTGCAGCCTTCGACAGATAACTCGCCTTCGGCATTGATAGTCATCAGCTTCCACGGCCGAATGGGGACGATGCGGGCTCGCGACTGTTTCATCCGCGGCGCGATCCGCTTGGAGCGGCGCCGCCGCGGTCGCGCAGCCGTTCGCCCTGGTACCTTCCTTGCATCACCCGCCGGCTTGATCACCCGTGATCTGGAGACGAGCGGATGACCCTGCCGCGCACGATCGTGATCGGCCCGATGAAGTGCGGCACGACCTGGCTGAACGGCTACCTCCTCGAGCGGGGCGACGTGTGCCTGCCGTCCGGCGTCAAGGAGACGTTCTACTTCGACCGCAACTACGACCTGGGGCCGCGCTGGTACCGCGCCTGCTTCGCGCATTACGACGCCGCGCGGCACCGCACCGTCGCCGAAGTCGCGCCCAGCTACTTCCACAGCGACGACGCGCCGCAGCGGATACGCCGCGAGCTCGGGCCGGTCGCGCTCGTCGTCATCGTCCGCGACCCGGTGCGGCGCGCCTGGTCGCATTACTGCCACATGTTGCGGTACGGGTACACGCGGCTGCCGCTTCGGCAGGCGGCCGAGCGGTTCACGGCGATCCTCGACGCGAGCCGCTACAGCGAGCGCATCGCAACGTGGGCCGAGCACTTCGACGCGGAGTCGATCTCGATCTGCTCGTTCGAGAAGCTGCACGACGACGAGGCCGGGTTCTGCCGCGACGTGTGCCGCGCGATGCGGATCGACTTCGCGGAGCCGGCCGACGACGCGCGGCGGGAGCGCAATACGGCGAGCACGTCGGCATCGGTGCACGTCGCGGGCGCGTCCCGCGTCGCCGCGCATGCGCTTCGACGACGCAGGCTCCACTTCGTCGTGAACCTGGCCAAGCGGGTCGGCGTCAAGCGGCTCGTCTACGGAGGCGGAGCGCCGCCTCCGTCACCGTCCGCGGAGGACCTCGCGTGGCTGAAGGACAGCCTGCGTCCGGACATCCGCGCACTCGGCCGGCTCGTGAACGTCCGCGAGCATCGCTGGATCGAAGAGTATCTGTGACGGCAACGGTTGCGGCCGGGAAAAGGTTGCAGCGGCCCGGATTGCCGAACGCGAGCGCGGCCGCTGTCGGTTATCGCAAACACTTTGCCCGCGTCGTCCGCGGCTCGTAGAGTCTTTTCCGGCGCTGCGCGATACGCAGCGAAAGGGAAGCGTTCTTCGGGCAAAAAACAAGTGAAAGGCACACCCGTCGAAAGGCGGGGCCGCAAAGCTTCCGGTCTAACGGATCGAAACCAGCGCAACGCGATCCTATGACGGCGGAGCTGCCTCCGGGGCTGTTCGACACCGCCTTCGTCCCATCGGTGCCCTTCACCTTCTTTCCCGACGAGCCCTTGCGGCTGTCTGGCCGCCGCTATAATCAACAACAAGAGGGTGACAGATGCACACAATGCGGAGGCGCCGCGGAGGCGCCGCGATAACCGTCCTCGCCATGGCGGCCGGCCTGGCCGCAGCGGAAACGGCGAGCGCGCAGGATGCGGTGATCGAGAAGAACTACGGCCTCACCCAGTTCCGCCCCGCCGCCGGCACTTACTCGAACATGGTCGTAGACGCGAGCGACGCTCAGTTCACGATCGCGAACTCGAAGAACGAGCACCCGACGTGGTCCGCCGACTGCACCGTGGGCAGCCTGCCCGTCAACCACTACCCTCTGAACCTCGACAAGCAGCCCGGCATCACGTTTCTCGGCGGCACCGTCAACAGCCAGGTGCCTCAGACCAGCGAATGGAGGCCGACGTACTGCAACAGCTCGGCGGTCATCGTGCTGAGCTCGAACGACGCGACCGTAGACGGCGTGCGCGTCGTCGGCTCGTGGGACGGCGTGCGCTTCTCGAGGGATTCGAATCACTTCAGGCTGGCGAACGCCTGGCTCACCGACGTCCGTGACGATTGCCTCGAGAACGATCAGCTTCGCTCCGGGCGCATCGAAGACGTGCTGTTCGACGGCTGCTTCGTCGGCATCAGCACCGACCCGGGCGGGAGCAGCACCGTGCCGTCCGAGGAGCACAATCACACGGTCGTCATGGACCGGGTCCTGATGCGAATGCAGTCGTATCCGTTTCGCAAGAGCTCGAGCGACCCGCTGCAGAATACGCACGGGCATATCTTCAAGGGCGAATCGCGCGCACCGTCGTTCGAGATCACGAATTCCGTTTTCGCCTACGAGGCCGATCCGTTCATGTCGGACGCGAGGCTGACGCTGATCCTCGACAGGACGAAGCGCTGCGAGAACAACGAGGTCCTGTGGCTGTCGGACGAGCCGCTGCCGGCCTTCTTCGACCATTTCCCGTCGTCGTGCTTCACGATCAGGCAGGGCCAGGCCGCGCACGACGCGTGGCAGGAAGCCAGGCGCGACTGGATCGACTGCCATCCGGACAATATCCGCACCGCGGACGACGACGCCTCGGTGCCGGCGCAGTGCAGCCGCTCCGGCGGCGCGCCGCAGACGGCACTGCCGAATCCGCCGACCGAGCTGACGGTCTCGGATTAGCCCGGCAGGTTGCCGCGAAAGCGAGACAGCGCTTCGACGTAATCTGCGGCGGCCCGTGACCTGCGGCAGTCCCGCTCCGCGCGCAGGCGTTGCGCCTCGCGCGGAGGGGGCGCTGCAGGGAGCGTCGAGACGTCAGGAACCGAGCGCCTTCAGATACTGCTGCAACACGATCGTGTCGTCGAACTCCCGCTCCATCTTCGTGCGCGCCGCCTGGCCGAAGGCGGCGCAGGCCGCCCCCGGCAAATCGCGCATCGACCGCATCTTGTCGATCAGATCCTCGAGGTCGCCGAGCGCGCACAGATAGCCGGACCGCCCGTGCTCCACGACCGCGCGACACCCCGGCCTGTCCGTCGCGATGACCGGCTTACCCATCGCCGCGGCCTCGATCAGCGAGCGCGGCGTCCCTTCGCGGTACATCGTCGGCAGAACGACGCAGTCCGCGCCGCTGATATACGGCCGCACGTCGTCGACGGCTTCGTAGAACTCGAGCACGCCCTCGCGCTGCCACTTCTCCACGCGCTCGCGCGGAACGGCATCGGGGTTCTGCGGGTCGAGGATCCCGAGCAGCAGGAATCTGCACGGCGGCGACTCCTGCCGCAGGCGCTCGGCCGCCGCGGCATAAAGGCCGATGCCCTTGCTCCACAGCAGCCGCGCCGATAGCAGAAACGTGAACGGCCTCTCTCCGCGCACGGCGCCGTCCGGCCTGTAGCTCGCGAGGTCGATGCCGGAACCCGGCAGCAGTCCGCAGCGCGCGCCGTCCACGAGCCCCGCGGCGACGAAGTCGTTGCGGTCTTCGACGTTCTGGAAGAAAACCGCCACGGACTTGCGCAGCGCGATTCGATACAGCCGCCGGACGAGGATGTCGGTGTAGCGGGTACGCTGGTTGTCGAGATTTCCGCCGAGCCCGGAGATGTTGTTGACGACGGGCACGCGAAAAGCCCGCCCCGCGAGGCCGCCGTAGATGTTCGACTTCGGCGTAAAGGTCAGCAGGGCTCGCGGCTTCAGCTTTGTCAGCAGAATCGCGAGGTTCAGGATGACGCCGAGCTCGGCCACGGGATTGGTCCCCGCCCGCGTCATCGCGAGCTCGTGGCACTCCGCGTGCATTTTCGAGAGCCGCGCGAAATACGCCGTGTCCGGCGCGATCACGGCGACGCGGAAACCTCTTGCGATGAGCTCGTGCAGCAGCCTGCGGCGAAAATTCCACACATACCACGACGTGTTCGCGAACAGCGCGATCGTATTTGCTCGTTCGGAAGCGATCCCTTCGTCGAACGCAGAGCGTACGGTGTACACGTCCGAGTGCCTCGCTGCTGTCCCTGGAGGCGGCCGAGAAGCTCCGGCAGGCAGTCGCGCGAGACGCGCCGGGAGCGCCTTCAGCATAGGACCATCCCGATCGCGTTAGCAAGACTATCGCGTGCGTGATTTTTAGTGGCATGCTGGCAGTGCCGCCGAACACGACCGAGGCGACGGACGGAAACCCGCATGCCGGCAGCGCTTCA
>JAFGNC010000394.1 GCA_016927175.1 Gammaproteobacteria bacterium
CCTCGACGTCGGTCCGCCCGAACGGTTCGAGCCGACTCGCGCGCCGGCGTCGCCGCGGTTGGGGCTTGATCTCACGAGCGGCGAGATCCGCTCGATCGTGTGGGCCACCGGCTTCAGGCCGGACTACGGCTGGCTCGACGTGCCGGTCACGGATTCGAAAGGCCGGCTCCGTCACGACGGCGGGGTCGTCGTCGATGCGCCGCGGCTGTACGCCGTCGGCCTGCCGGTGCTGCGCCGCCGCAAGTCGACGTTCATCCACGGCGCGGAGGACGACGCGCGCGACATCGTGGATCATCTCGCGCGCTCGCTGTAGACGTATCTGATCGTTTCGACGCGCGTCGTGGCGCGTCGTGTGCGACGGTCCGGCGGCGCGCGCCACGGCAGGCGCGTTCCGAGCCGTTCTTGACTGCTTCGTCCCCTCGCGCATACTCGCGGCATGGCTAAACGTACAGGCAGCGCGG
Source organism: Gammaproteobacteria bacterium (assembly GCA_016927175.1). Classification (GTDB taxonomy): domain Bacteria; phylum Pseudomonadota; class Gammaproteobacteria; order Steroidobacterales; family Rariloculaceae; genus ZC4RG20. Next base: position 462 of record JAFGNC010000394.1, read on the forward strand.
ATCTCCCTCTGCACGGCGGCAGGGTCCCGCCGTGGCTCGCGACGCGCATGGCCTGTCTGGGCCGAGTCATCGTCGAGGCGATCGTTCACCATTACGGCCGCGACGAGCTGCTGCGAAGGCTGGCGCATCCGTTCTGGTTTCAGTCCTTCGGCGCCGTGATGGGAATGGACTGGCACTCGTCCGGCATCACGACGAGCGTGATCGGCGCGCTGAAGCGCGGGCTCGGTCCGGTCGAGCGCGAGCTCGGCATCTACGTCTGCGGCGGGCGCGGCCGGCATTCGCGCCGTACGCCCGCTGAGCTCACGAGCGTCGGCGAACGCACGGGCGTCGACGCCGACTCGCTGGCGCGCACGAGCCGGCTCGTCGCGAAGATTGACTCCGCAGCCGTGCAGGACGGATTCGATCTGTACCTGCATGCTTTCATCGTGACGTCCGCGGGCGACTGGTGCGTCGTGCAGCAGGGCATGAGCGACGCCCGCGGCGAAGCGCGGCGTTACCACTGGCTCTCCGAGAACCTCGAAAGCTTCCTCGACTCGCCCCACGCCGCGATCGAAGGGCGCAGCCATGGGGCGATCGTCAATCTGGCCGATGCGCGCGCGGCGCGCAGCCGGAGCGCGGGGCTCGATCTCGTGCGCGAGGGGCCCGATCGAACGATCCGCGTCCTGCGGCGGCTCCGCGAGCCGGCGAACGCCGCGCCGAGCCTGTTTCCCGAGCTCGAGCCCGAGCTGGCAATCGAGCCGGCCGCGCTCGAGGCGCTCCCTCGTCTGCAGATGCCCGCGCATCACGACGTGCGCGCGTCGGACGTCGTGCTGCGGCGTCTTCACGCCGCGCTCGCCGCCGCGGCGGACCGCGGCCCGGAAGAGTTCACGGACGTGCTGCTGACGCCGGGCGTCGGCGCGCGCACGATCGGGGCGCTCGCGCTCGTCGCGGAAGTCGTGCACGGCACGCCCTGCCGCTTCTCGGATCCGGCGCGCTTTTCGCTGGCGCACGGCGGCAAGGACGGCCATCCGTTCCCCGTGCCGCTGCGCGTATACGACGAGACGCTCGGTGTGCTGAAGAACGCCGTCGCACGCGCGAAGCTCGGCAACGGCGAAAGGCTTTCGGCGATTCGGCGGCTGGACCTCGAGGCGCGGCGGCTGGAGCGCGCGGCGAGCGGGCCGGGCTTCGACGAATTCATCGCGCGGGAGCGGGCGCTGTCGGACCACTATGGCGGCCGTACCGTGCAAAGCACCCGCGGAGACCGAGGCGCAACGAAGGAGCGTGACCGATGAGCGAGATTCTCACCTTTTATACGAACCCGATGTCGCGCGGCCAGATCGTCCATTGGATGCTCGAGGAGGCCGGCGCGCCGTACGAGATGAAGATCCTCGACTTCGACAAGCGCGAGCACAAGTCGCCGGAGTATCTCGCGATCAACCCGATGGGGAAGGTCCCGGCCGTGGTTCATCGGGGCGTCGTCGTGACGGAGACCGCCGCGATCTGCGCGTATATTGCCGATGCGTTTCCCGATGCGTTTCCCGATGCGGGGCGATCCGTGGGGCGTGCATGAGGCCGCCGCACGCTGGGGCCGTGACCCGACGAGGATCCGCGGCGACCGGGGGCGCAGCCGCGCCGCTCAAGCGCTCCGCTTTCCGCCCGCGCCCGATCTGCCCCTGATCGTCTGCCAGATCCAGCCGCTCGGCGCGTCCGTTCCGGTCAGCACATACCGGCACGTGTTCGCGTTGCGCAAGACGATGCGCTGAGCCGAGCGCGCCGGCGGCGTTCCCGCGAACAGCAGCTGATCGCCCGCCCGGATCTCCTCACGCGTCTCCGGTAGCGCGAGCAGAGCGCCTGCGCGAAACCGCGCGAGCGGCAGAATCTGCAGCGGCCGCTCCCTGTCGCCGGGGTCCCGCAACAGGTCCTCGAGCGTGACCGTGAGCCCTTCCTCCTCGACGGCCTGAAGCGCCGCCGGCGACTGCTCTATGGTAATCGGTACGCTCCAGAGCTCCGGCACCTCGTTGCCCATCACGCCGCTCAGCCGTTCCAGCACGCGCTCGGCCCACTCATCGTCCTGGATGCGCGCGAATTCCAGAAACTCCTTGAGCCGCGGTGTCTTGATCACGGCGAGGCACTCGTTGGCGATGATGCTGCTCGACACCATCGTCACGTTCGCATCGAACGCGTCGAACAGCGGCGTGCTCGACTGCAGATTCTGCCGGACGATCGTGAAAAGGCCCTCGTTGACCTCTCGCGCGGTCACGGCGATCGACAGGTTGGTGATGTCGTCGTCGGTGCCCGCGACGATGCCGACCGCGTCCCGGATGCCGGCCGCGACCAGCGGCTCCGCCTCGGTCCCCGTGCCCCGGATGCTCTGTATGCCGCGCAGGCGCGGCTCCTCCGGATCGACGATGCAGACATCGAGCCCCTGGTCCCTGAACGCCTTGACGACCTCCCGGCCGAAGCGGCCGTAGCCGCACACGACCCAGTGACCCTGCGGGGGCGCCATATGCATCTCGAACTGGCTGCCGGGGAGCGCCGTCAGCCACGACGCCAGCCGGTAGGAAGCCGGCGCCGCCAGGGCCAGTGCCAGGTAGCTGCCGAACAGCGCGAAGGGATTGACGACCTGATCGGTGCCGAACGAAGCCATGTTCGCTTCCACCTCCCGGCTCATCGCGCGCGCGAGCACGGGCCGGTTGGGGTTCAGCAGGCGCACCGCCATGGCCGCCGCGAGGTTGGCCTGGTCGTCGTTGGTCAGCGCCAGCACGCCCTGGCAGTTGGATCTGGCGAGCCCGGCGCGCAGCAGCGTGGCGGGAAGCCGGGCATCGCCGTGCACGGCCGGCACTTCCTGGGCAAGGTCCAGCAGCTTCACTTCCTGTATGCGCGCGCCGTCGATGTCGACCACGACGAAGCGCGTACCGAGCCGGTCCAGCGCCCGCCCGACAAGCAGCCCGGTCTCGCCGAAACCGCAGATCAGGTAGAACGGTTCGCGCAGTGCGCGTATCGCGCGGGTCACGCGAGCCGCCGACAGCGCGCCGCGGAACGCCTCGTCGCGCGTCATCGCCAGCACCGTGCCAACCAGGTATGCCCAGCCGATCACGGATGCGAAAATGATTGCGGTCACCCACAGGCGCTGAGCGGGCGTGAAAGTCTGCGGCACCTCACCGAAGCCGATCGTCGTCGCCGTGTAGCTCATGAAGTACAGGGCTTCGGCGAACGTCATATGCCAGCGGCTGCCGTCGGGATGGACCCCCGGCAGCAGCACCAGTCCGACGATACCGACCGCGAATATCGCGACGATGGCGATCAGCGGTCCGCGCAGCGCGCGCAGGCCGAGCAGCACGACGCTGCTGCCCTGCACGTCAGCGTCTCTGGACGGTGGTCTCGACGATCAGAATCGTCACCGAGACCAGGTTCGCGAGCAGCGCGCCGGCGGCCAGCGACACGATCCCCGCCATCGATCCGCCGCTGATCAGGTTCTCCGCCCCCGTCACGGGTGCGAAGAACCACAGCAGCGCGGCGGCCACGAGCTGGATCACGGCCACGAGGCTCGCCGCCAGATGGATCGCGCCGACGTGCGTCCGATCGCCGAGCTTGATGAGCGTGGCGACGATGTTCACGACCAGTGCGGCGAAGAACTCCCAGCGATTGTGGAACAGCGGGTTGCCGATGTCGCCGTAGACGAAACCGAAGTTAAGCGTCGCGGCCAGCAGAATGAAGAAGCCGAAAACGACCTTCTCGAGGTTCACCCCGCCTCCCGGGAATTGCGAGATCCGGGTAAACCCTACCACACGGTAATGGACCGGGACGGAAATGCGCCTGAGGGTCGAGAGGGCGTCGACGAAGGGCGCAGGGTGCGAAAAACGTGCGCATCGGCGCTGCGTCGAGCCGGCCGAGGCGCCGGACAAAAGAAAGGGGCGGACCCCGCGTGTGATCCGCCCCCCGTCGCTTTGCGTGGCCGGATGCCGGCCAAAGCTCCGACCGGCAGTTACGCCGGTTCGCAGCGGCGCTCGATCCTCGTCGTCGTGCGCTGCTCGGCGTTATTCTCCTGCACCTGCCGCTGGATCCTGCGCCCGATGAACGCACCGGCCGCCGCGCCGATCGCGGTGCCGAGATCGCTGTCGCCGACTTCCTTGCCGATCGCGCCGCCCACGACGGCGCCGGCCGCCGTGCCGCCGATGCGATGCTCGTCCTTCGGGGCTTCCGTTACGGTCACCTCTTCGTCCCAGCACCTCTGCTGCGCGGTCGCCGGCGCGGGCGCGGCCGGTGCGGGTGCCGGTCGCGGAGCGGCGGCGGGCGCCGGCGCCGGCTCGGTCTGCGCGGCCGGAGTCGCCGCGTCGTCGAGCGTCTCCTCGGCTTCGATCACGGCCGCGCTGCCTTGCTCGTCGACCTGCGACTGCTGGCCCAGAAACGTGAAACCGGCGACGCCGCCGGCGGTCGCTGCCGCAATGCCCGCCACGGCGCCGATCAACATGGACTTGTTCATAATCAGTTGCCCTCCCTGGGATCGTGCGTCGTACTCTGCGCTCTGCGCCGCCGCGAATCCGTGACGCGGCTCACATGCGCCCGGCACGGCGCCGATCCGACATAAGCCCGGCCCCGCGGCGGGCCGGACGCTCGGTCGGCAGCGGCCCCCGGCCGCGCAGTGGAGGCATGATGCTTGCATTCGGGATCGCATTCGGGACGATGCCGGCGCAGCCGCGCCGGCTCTGAGGTCTGCGAACGATCACGAGACGCTGGAGCCGGGACAAAGGCAGCGTGCACGAAGAACCAACGCCAGCCGGCCCTGAAGAGGAAGCCGCCGAAAGAACCGCGCTGCTCGAGCAGTTGCAGGAGTGGCTCGACGTGCCGATGCTGGTGCTCGCGTTCGTGTGGCTCGCGCTGTTCGTGGTAGAGGTGATCTGGGGGCTCAGCCCGCTGCTCGAGATTCTCGGTTACGTGATCTGGGCGCTGTTCCTGCTGCAGTTCGTGATCGAGCTGACGCTCGCGCCGGTCAAGCGCCGGTATCTTCAGCACAACTGGCTCACGGCCGTCGCGCTCGCGGCGCCGGCGCTGCGGATGCTGCGCGTGCTGAGGCTCGTTCGACTCGCTCGCGTGACCAGGGCTGCGGGGGCGGTGCGCGGCGCGCGGCTGGTCCGCGTGCTGAGCTCGTTGAACCGCGGCATGCGCGCGCTGCGGGCCACGATGGGCCGGCGCGGTTTCGGCTACGTGCTGCTGCTGACGCTGATCGTTGACGTGGCGGGTGCCGCCGGCATGTATGCTTTCGAGGGCCGCGAGGTTTTCGACAGCTATGCCGGCGCCCTGTGGTGGACGTCGATGCTGATCACGACGATAGCGAGCGACTACTGGCCGCAATCGGCCGAGGGCCGCCTGCTGTGCCTGTTTCTGTCGATGTACGGGCTCGCCGTCTTCGGTTACGTGACCGCCACGCTCGCGACCTTCTTCATCGGCCGTGACGCGGAGGACGAAGCCTGCGAGGTGGCCGGAAAGGGGGCGATCATGGCGCTGCGCCACGAGATCGAGGCGCTGCGGGAAGAGTTGCGCAACGTCGGGCGCAACGTCGGGCGATAGCGGAGGCTTCGACAATGGCGCAGGTTTTGATCAGCGACAAGCTTTCCCCGGTGGCGGCCGAAGTCTTCGCCGCCCGCGGCGTCGCCGTCGACGTCCGCCCGAACCTCGCGCAGGAAGAGCTGATCGAGATCATCGCCGGCTACGACGGGCTCGCCGTGCGCTCGGCGACGAAGGTGACGGCGGGCGTCATCGCCGCCGCAAAGCGGCTCAAGGTGATCGGCAGAGCGGGCATCGGCGTCGACAACGTCGACATTCCGGCGGCGACCGCGAGGGGCGTCGTCGTCATGAACACGCCTTTCGGCAACTCGATCACGACGGCCGAGCACACGATCGCGCTGATGCTCGCCGCCGCCCGCTCGATCACCGCGGCGGACGCGTCGACTCAATCGGGCCGCTGGGAGAAGAACCGCTTCATCGGCGTCGAGCTGTATGCCAAGACGCTCGGGATCATCGGTTGCGGCAACATCGGCTCCATCGTCGCCGATCGCGCCTGCGGCCTGCACATGAAGGTGGTCACGTACGACCCGTACCTGACGCCCGAGCGCGCCGTGCGGCTCGGCGTCGAGAAGGTCGAGCTCGACGAGCTCCTGGCGCGGGCCGACGTGATTTCGCTGCACGTGCCGATGACGGAAAGCACCCGCAACGTTCTGTCGGAAGAGGCGCTCGGCAGGACGAAGCGCGGCGTCATCGTCGTCAACGTCGCGCGCGGCGGGCTCGTCGACGAGCATGCCCTGCGAGGGCTGCTCGAGAGCGGCCACGTCGGCGCCGCGGCTTTCGACGTCTTCAGCGCGGAGCCCGCCACGGACAACGTGCTGTTCGGCGCGCCGAACTTCATCGCGACGCCGCACCTCGGCGCGTCTACCGTCGAGGCCCAGGAGAACGTCGCGCGGCAGATCGCCGAGCAGATGAGCGACTACCTGTTGACCGGAGCGGTCGAGAACGCGCTGAACATGCCGTCCATCACGGCCGAGGAGGCGCCGCGCCTGAAGCCGTACGTCGAGCTCGCCGACAAGCTCGGCATGTTCGCCGGGCAGATCGTCGACGCGGGGCTCGAGGCCGTCGAGATCGAGCTCGAAGGCCGCGTCGCGGCGATGAACGCGAAGCCGCTGATCGCCGCTTCGCTCGCGGGCATCCTGCGGCCGCAGCTCGAGGACGTGAACATGGTCTCGGCTCCGGCCGTCGTCCGCGAGCGCGGCATCGAGCTGCTCGAGGCCCGGCGTGAAACCTCCGCGATCTACGACAGCCTGATCCGCATCAGGGCGCAGACCGGCGGGGAGTGGCGCACGCTCGCGGGCACCGTGATCGGCGGCGCACCGAAGATCGTCGAGGTCAGCGGCATGGCGCTGCAGGCGGACTTCGAGCCCGTCATGCTGTTCACCCACAACGCAGACCGGCCCGGTTACGTCGGCGCGCTCGGCACGCTGCTCGGCAACGCCGGCATCAACATCGCCACGCTGCACCTCGGACGCGAGCTGGCGACCGGGGAGGCGATCGCGATCGTCGGCGTCGACCAGCCGGTGCCGGAGCCGCTCCTTGCGGAGCTGCGGGCCCAGCCGCTCGTCAGGTACGCGAAGGTGCTGCGCTTCTGAGAGAAGCGCCGCCATCCGGTTTCCGCCACCGCGAGCCGACAGGTCTCACGGATTGCCGGCTGCAGTGTCCGATAGCGGCATCAGCATGTGCGCGAAGTAGGCGTACTCGAGCGCCGTGCGGTACGCGAGCTGCTCCTGGTTCGACGTGCCGCCGTGGCCGCCTTCGGTGTTCTCGTAATAGAAGTAGTCGTAGCCGAGCGCGTCCAGCCGCGCGGCGGCTTTGCGCGCGTGCCCGGGATGCACGCGGTCGTCCTGCGTGGAGGTGTACAGGAAAACTTGCGGGTAAGGCTCGTCCGGCCGGAGATTCTGATACGGCGAGTACCGCGAGATGTACGCCCAGTCCTCGGGATCTTCCGGGTCCCCGTATTCGCCGATCCACGACGCGCCCGCCCCGAGCTGGGTGTAGCGCTTCATGTCGAACAGCGGGACGCCGATGTCGATGGCGGCATACAGCTCCGGCCGCTGCGTCAGGATCGCGCCCATCAGCAGGCCGCCGTTCGAGCGGCCCACCGCGCCGAGCCGGTCGGGGCTCGTCACGCCGGACTCGATCAGCGCCTCCGACACGGCAATGAAGTCGTCGATCGCCTTCTGGCGATTCTCTTCGAGCGCCGCGGCGTGCCAGGCCGGACCGTATTCGGAGCCGCCGCGAATGTTCGCAAGGACGAGCACGCCGCCGCGCGAGAGCCAGAGCCTGCCGGCCAGCGCGCCGTGCTGCGGCCGCCCGGGGTCCTCGTAGTACACGGGGAGCACGGCGTTCAGGAACCCGCCGTAGCCGTACTGCACGGTGGGCGCGTTCCCGCGCTCGAGCACGTCCTTGCGGCCGGCCAGGAAATAAGGGATCTCCGTTCCGTCCTTCGACCGCGCGAAGCGCTGCTCGACGACGACGTCGGACGCATCGTAGAAAGCCGGCGCTTCCGCGATTTTTCGGGGCGCGCTCTTCCGCGGCTCGCCGTTGCCCGCGGCGTCGTAGTAGAGCGCGTTCGGCGTCGTCAGACTCTCGAACGACAGCATGACGTCGTCGGTGCCGCCGCCCGCCGACACGATCTTGACGACGCCGTTGTCCGGGAGCGCTATGGGCTGGGCATCCCACCGGCCGCGCTCGCCGCGCTCCACTCTGGCGGCGCGTCCCGAGACGTCCTCGAGATACTGGACGACGATCCCCGACTCCGCGATGCCGACGTCCTGAAACGCCTGATTGTCCGCGGCAGCGAAGGCCGTCTCGACCGCGCCCGACGCCAGATCGTAAGCGACGAGGTCGCCTTCCGCGTACGTCGAGTCGCGGTGGCGCCAGGGCTCGCGCAGCAGAAACAGCGCGCGGCCGTCGAGCACGCCGTACAGGTCAGAGTTCAACGGCACCGGCAGTCTCGTGCTCTCGCCGGCGCCGCTCGAGTGGTAGTACTCCGTTTCGAAGAACGAGGTCGCGCGCTGGACGAAGACGTGCGCCGTGCCCCCGTCGCGCTCGACGCGCGGGAAGACGCCCACGTCCGACGGGGCGCCCTCGAACACGCGCGGCGCGCGTCGAAGCGTCTCGCCCCGCTCGAGCCTGACGAGCGTGCGCGCGTAGCCGGAATCCGTCAGCGAGCCGGGACCTGAGTCCGTGCCGACGAGGAGGGTGTCCGCGTCGATCCACGCGACGTCCGTCTTCGCCTCCGGCAGATGGAAGCCGCCGTCGACGAACGCCTTGCGCGACACATCGAATTCGCGCCATACGCTGGCGTCCTTGCCGCCGTCGGAAACCTCCACCATGCAGAGGCGGTACTCCGGCTCGAGGCAGACCCGCGCGCCCGCGACCCAGTTCTCGCCCTCCTGCTCGGCCAGGGCGTCGTAGTCGATCAGCGTCTCCCATTCCGGATCGCCGGATCGGTAGCTCTCGATGCCCGCCCTGCGCCAGATTCCCCGAACGTGCGCCTCGTCCTGCCAGAAGTTGTAGACGGCGCCGTCATGGATCTCGCCGAAGGGAATGCGCGCATCGGAAGTCAGGATCGTCAGCGCCTCGCGGCGCATCGGCTCGAAGCGCGGATCGGCCTCGAGTACCGCCAGTGAGCGGGCGTTCTCGGCACGGACCCATTCGAGCGCTGCGGGGCTCGAGATCTCCTCGAGCCAGACGTGCGGGTCGTCCTGGGCGGCCTCCTCGGCAGCCTCCGGGGCAGCCTCCTGAGCGAGGATCTGCCCGCACGCCAGAGCGAGGCCGGCCGCGACGGCCGGAAGGGCGGTTCGCATCATCGTGTCTCGCCTCGTCGTCGATGTCGGTTGCGCCATTGTAGCGGCCGGCGCGGCTTGCTTGAGGTTGCGCCGCCGGCCTTATAGCATCGGACAACCGCCGCGCGGCAATCGCTCCGCGGCAAGTGCCGCCCGAGCGGCACGGCGCCCGCCGCGGCGCGGATGGAGGGGAACAAGCCGATGGCCACACCGCCCGGAGTCAGTCCGGCCGATTTCGACGCCGCGATCGCGCAGCTCGCGGACGTCGTCGGCGCCGACTGGGTGTTCACGGACGAAGAGACGATGGACACCTACCGCGACGCGTATTCGCCGCTGCGCGGCGAGGAAGAGGAGAAGTACGCCTCGGCCGCCGTCGCGCCGACGACGGTCGAAGAGGTCCGGCAGATCGTCCGCATCGCGAATCGCTACTCGATTCCGCTCTACACGATCTCGACGGGCCGCAATCTCGCTTACGGCGGCTCCGCCCCGGTTTATTCGGGCAGCGTCGTGCTCGACCTGAAGCGCATGAACCGGATTCTCGAGGTCGACGAGGATCTCGCGTATGCGCTCGTCGAGCCGGGCGTCAGCTACTTCGATCTGTACCGCCACATCCGCGAGCGCGGCGTGAAGCTGTGGATCGACTGCCCGGACCCGGGCTGGGGCAGCCTCATCGGCAACGCGCTGGAGCGCGGGGCCGGGCGCACGCCGCTGCCGTACCGCGACCACTTCGGCGCGCACTGCGGCATGGAGGTCGTGCTCGGCAACGGCGACGTGCTGCGCACGGGCATGGGCGCGCTGCCGGAGGCCGGTCCGAACTGGCAGGCCTTCCCGTACGGCGCCGGGCCTCTCGCCGACGGGCTGTTTGCGCAGTCGAACTACGGCATCGTCACGAAGATGGGCTTCTGGCTCATGCCCGAGCCCGAAGCGTCGATGACGGGGGCGATTCGCGCACGGCGGCACGACGACATCATCCCGCTGGTGCGGATGCTGGCGCACCTGCAGTACGCAGGCATAGTGAACTGCCTGTTCTCGCTGAACAGCCCCGTGTTCCAGAGCCCGATGGATGCGCGCAAGTCCGCGCTGCTCGATCGCGCGGACGGCGGCTCGGCCGCGGAGTGGGACGACTACGCGGGCTCGCTGGGCACGCACTTCTGGGAGACCCGGCTGCGCTTCTACGGCCCGTTGAACGTGATCGAAGCTCAATGGGAGCACGTCAAGGCGCGCCTCGGCACCATCGAGGGGGTCGAGCTGACCGACGGCGACGTGATGCGTTTCCCACTGACCGACGATCAGATCCGCCGCCTCGGCGATCCCGCGACTTTCGGCGTCCCGAGCCTCAGCGTCTTCACGAGTCAGGCGGGGACCACCGGGCATCTCGACGCGTCGCCGATGCTGCCGCACTCGGGCGAAGCGCTGCTCGAGGCGCACAAGGTGTACCTGCGCGAGTACCGCGACGCCGGCGTTCCGATGACGCTCGGTTTCGCAATGAGCTATCACACGCGCGCGTTCATCATGTTCCAGGGCATCAATCTGACGCTCGACCAGGAAGAGAACGCCAGAGCCCGGGCTCTTTACGAGCGACTGATCCGAGTGTCGGGCGATCGCGGCTGGGGCATCTATCGCGCCCATGCCGCATTCATGGACCAGCTGATGGCGACCTATTCATACAACGACCACGCGCTGATGCGCTTTAACGAGACGCTGAAGGACGCGCTCGACCCGAACGGCATTCTGTCCGCCGGGCGCTACGGCATCTGGCCGCGGCACCTGCGGGGGAGCCGGGCATGAGGGCCCGCCGCGCAACGCCGGCGACCGCCGCATTGGCGGTCGCGTGCCTCGTCGGCATGGCCGCGGCCTCGGCCGATCCGGCATCCTCGGCCGACTCCGCATGGTCCGCGCTGCCGCGCCGGGCCGACTCCGACCTCGGCGACCCGCTCATGCAGCGTGGCCGGGAGGTGTTCGACCAGCGCTGCGCCGCGTGCCACGGCGAAATCCCGGAGCAGACCTTCGGCCCGCCGTTCCTGCCGCCGATGCCCGGCACGCAGGCGCTCGAAGCCCGCTATCGCGGCGCCTTGCCCGCCGCGCTCGAGGAGCGCACCGATCTCGCGCCGGAATACGTCGAGGCCGTCGTCCGCGACGGCCTGCGCTCGATGCCTTTCTTCCGGCCGACCGAGCTCAGCGACGAGGATCTCGAAGCGCTGGTGGCCTATCTGACCGCAGACCGAAGCACGCCGGCGGCGGGCGCCGCCGCAGCGGACCGGAGCACGCCGGCGGCGGGCGCCGCCGCAGC
>JAFGNC010000395.1 GCA_016927175.1 Gammaproteobacteria bacterium
CGTTGCCGTTGTCGTTGCCGCTGTCGTTGCCGGTGCTGTGCCCGATGCCGCTGCGGTGGCCGGTCGCGTCACCGCTCGCGTCACTGCTCGGGTCCGCGTCGCCGGTATGGGGCTCGTTCTGCGAAGGCTTTCGTTCGTCGCTCATGTCTCCGCCCGTGGTCGCTGCGCCGAAGGCATCAGGTCTCTTGCAACGTTGCGACTGCAACATACATCGAAGCACCGGCCGGCGCACCGCAGACGCGACCCGAGCGGAACTTGGCTGTGCCGCGCAACCGAGCCGGCCGGACGGCGAGGGGTGCGTTGGGGCTGCGCTGCGTGTTCGCGCTGCCCCGACAGCTGCCGGCGGCGTCCGAACCCCGAGCACCGCGCCGCGTGAAGTTTTCGGCGGTTCCGCACCAGAGCGTTCCGCACCAGAGCGTTCGGAGCCAGACCGTTCCGAGCCGGCCGTTCCGCACCAGACGTTACAGAACGCAAGACCTTGTAAATCCTGGACACACTCGAGGCCCCGCCGGATAATCGGAGGTCATCGTCCTGGCAATCCGGCGCGTCGAATCGGGAGTGCATCGATCTCAGTCAAGCCGATATACGCAGCGTTCCTGGGTCTCGCCGCCGCGGCCGGCGGCGCGGCGATTTGGTGGACGCAGACGAGTCACCACCGCTCCGCGTGGCCCGTCGTCGAGGAGTATTGCCTCGACTGCCACAACCGGCTCGACCGGACCGCCGGTCTCGCCTTCGACACCATGGGTCCCGACCGGATCGCCGCCGACGCCGAGGCGTGGGAGGCCGCGATACGGATGCTGCGCGGCGGGCTGATGCCGCCGGCCGGCGAGCGGCGGCCCGACGGCGAAGCCACGGCTCGGCTGGTCTCGTGGCTTGCGAACGAGATCGATTCGGCCGCAGGCCCGTCCGCGGCCGGCCGAGTCTCGCTGCGGCGACTGAACCGCCGGGAGTATGCCTACGCGATACGCGACCTCCTGGCGCTCGACATCGACGCAGAGGCCCTGCTGCCCGAGGACAACGTCGAGGGCTACTTCGACAACAATGCGGATGCTCTGCAGGTGTCGCCCGCGTTCGTCGACCAGTACATCTTCGCCGCGCGCGAGATCGCGCTGGCGGCCATCGGCAACGCGCAAGCGCCTCCGGTCACGACCACGTACGGCGACGCCGCCAACATGGTCATCTCGCTCCCGCCCCGCGGCGAGCCCGGTACCGGCCGGCAACAGCACCACATCGAAGGCATGCCTTTCGGCACGCGCGGCGGCTTCATCGTCGAGCACAATTTTCCCGCCGACGGCGAGTACGAGCTCACGATCGGCGACATGGCGCTCGCGCGGGAAGTGCCGCGAATGGAGTTCGAGAACACGGTCGTCGCGCTCCTCGACGGCGAGGAGTTCTACCGCACGAACATTGGCGGCGAGGCCGATCACAAGGCGATCGATCAGCGGCTCGATCCGGCGGTCGAGGAGATCAACGGGAGGCTGCGCAAGATCCGCTTCCAGGCGACGGCGGGGCAGCACGAGCTGGCCGTCACGTTCATCCACCGCAGCTTCGCCGAAAGCGACGAGCGCACTCGGACCATCGCGCTCGAGGGCGGTCAGGAGCGCATTCAGGCGGCGCATGCTCTCGAGATCAGGGGGCCACTCTCCGTCACCGGCCTCAGCGATTCCGCGAGCCGCAGCAGGATCTTCGTCTGCAGGCCGGCCGAAGCGGTCGAAGAGCGGCCGTGCGCGGTAGACATCGTCACGAACCTCGCCGAGCGCGCATTCCGGCGGCAGGTCACGGACGAGGATCTTCGCGGCCTGATGGCGTTCTACGACGCGGGCGCCCGCGACGGCGGCTTCGAGCGCGGCGTGCGCGATGCGCTCAGCGCGATTCTGGCGAGTCCGCACTTCCTGTATCGCGCCGAGTCCGGAGCGGACGACGGCGTAGTCGCGCTGAACGACCTCGAGCTGGCGTCGCGCCTGTCCTTCTTCTTGTGGAGCAGCCTGCCGGACGAGGAGCTCCTCGAGCTCGCCCGGCAGTCGGCCCTGAGCGAGCCGGACGTTCTGGCGGGGCAGATCCGGCGGATGCTCGCCGACCCGCGCGCCGTCTCGCTGGTCGACGACTTCGCGTTCCAGTGGCTCGACATCGCCCGGCTCGACGAGATCACGCCGGACCGCGGCCAGTTTCCGCACGCAAGCGGTCTGCTGGATCCCCGCGCGATGCTGAAGGAAGAGGTGCGGCTCTTCGTAGACAGCGTGTTGCGCAGCGACCGCAGCGTCGTGGACCTGCTGACCGCGGACCATACGTTCCTGAACGAGCGTCTGGCGATGCACTACGGCATCGAGACGGTCAAGGGCGCCCGCTTCCGCCGGGTCACGCTGGAAGACTCGCGGCGTCACGGCCTGCTCGGCAAGGGCGCGATCCTGATGCTGACGGCCTATCCGAATCGGACGTCGCCCGTGCTGCGCGGCGACTTCATCCTGGAGCGCCTGCTGGGCTCGCCCCCGCCCGAGCCGCCGCCGAACGTCGGCAATCTGCCGGAGAACAAGCGTGGCGCGCCGGCGCAGACCCTGCGCGCGAGGCTCGAGCAGCACCGCGAGAATCCGACGTGCTTCGCCTGTCACGGTGTCATGGACCCGCTCGGGCTGGCGCTGGAGAACTTCAACGCGGTGGGGCAGTGGCGCACCCACGATCCGGAAACGCTGACGCCGATCGACGCGGCCGGCGTACTGCCCGACGGCACGCCGATCGGCGGGCCCGACGACCTTCGCCGGGCGCTGGTCGCCGAGCCCGAGCGGTTCGTGCTGACGTTCACCGAGAACCTGCTGACGTACGCCCTCGGCCGCAGCCTCGACTGGCGCGACATGCCCACCGTGCGCGACATCGTCGCTCGCGCGAAGGCGGACGATTACCGCTTCGAGGCCATCGTGCGCGGCATCGTTTCGAGCGATGCTTTCCGAAAGCGAGAGGCTCGAGGCCTGAAGCAGGCGGCCGTGAGCGGGCGCCCGGCGCAAACGCCGGACGCCGGGTAGCGACAGTATTGGAGACCGGACCATGTTCCTGACGCGCAAACACCTGCCGAGACGCACATTGCTGAAGGGCGCCGGCGCGGCCATCGCGCTGCCTTTGCTGGATGCCATGATTCCCGCGGGCAGGGCGCTCGCGCAGACGGCCGCCGCTCCCCGTCTGCGTCTCGGCTTCGTCTACTTCGCGCACGGCGCGCTTCAGGAAGAATGGGAGCCGCGCCGAACGGGCCGGGACTTCGACTTCCCGTTCATCCTCGAGCCCCTCGAGCCGCTGCGCGAGTACGTGACCGTGGTCAGCGGGCTGCGCAACAAGGGCGGGGAAAGCCCGAGCCCGCACGGCATCACGCAGGAGACCTGGCTGAACGCCGTCAGCCCGCGCCTGCGCAGCGCCGAGACCGGAGTCGGCGTGACGGTCGATCAGATCGCCGCCCGGTACCTCGGCCGGGACACGCCGCTGCCGTCGCTCGAGCTTTGCGGGGAGCCGGGCGGCATGATCTCGTTCCGCACGCCGGAACAGCCGCTGCCGATGGAAAGCAATCCGCGCAAGGTGTTCTACTCGATGTTCGGGCAGGGCGACACCGCGAAAGAACGCGAAGCCATCCTGACGACGACCAACAGTCTGCTCGACTACGTCCGCGAGTCGACGGCCAGCCTGACCGCGAGGCTCGACGCCGCCGACCGGGCGAAGGTCAGCGACTATCTCGATTCCGTCCGCGAGATCGAGATCCGCGTGCAGAGGCTCGAGGCGAGCGCGCAGTCGATGGCCGACCTGCCGAATGCGCCGCTCGGCCCGCCGGAGGATTTCGGCGAGCTCCTCGATCTTCAGTTCGAGATGATCGCTCTCGCCTGGCAGACGGACCGGACGCGCGTGACCACGATGAAGATGGTCGAGGAAGCCAGCATGCGGACCTACCCGCACCTCGGCGTCTTCGAAGCCTTCCATCCGACGTCCCACTGGGGCGGGTTTCCGGAGCGCGTCGCGAACCTGAGGCTGATTCAGAACTGGCACACGCAGGTGTTCGCGAAGTTCGCCCGCCGCCTCGAGGCGACGGCGGACGGCGACGGCTCGCTGCTCGATCAGTCGATCATTCTGTTCGGAAGCAACATGGCGAACAGCGACGCCCACAACAACGATCCGCTGCCGCAGGCGCTGATCGGCCGGGGCGGCGGCATCCGGGGCGGGCAGCACGTGCGTTACCCGCAGGACTCGCCGCATGCGAATCTGCTGGCCACGATCCTCGACCGCGCCGGCGTCCCTGCCGAGGAGTTCGCGGGCTTCGCCGACAGCACCGGGCCTCTGTCCGAAGTCTGAGCATGACGGGCAGCGCGTACCGCAGAACGATCCTCGCGGCGCTGGCGGCGTTGCTGCTGCCGGGCGCCGGCATCGGCGACACCGACGTGGCCGACGGGGCCAGCGGCGGCATCGCCGGCAAGCCGGCCGATGATGCCACCGACGTGAACCATCGTTATCCCGACGGCAGCACGCCGCTGCAGTGGGCGGTTTATGGCGGCGACGTCGCCGAGGTCCGGCGCCTGCTCGAGGCCGGCGCCGACGTGTCCCTCGCGAACGACTACGGTGCGACCGCGATGAGCCTCGCCGCCGAGGTCGCGCACACGGGGATACTGGAGCTGCTGCTCGACGCCGGCGCGGACGCCGACTCGCCGAACCCGGAGGGTCAGACGGCGCTGATGGCCGTCGCGAGAACGGGCAACGTCGAGGCCGCGCAACTCCTGCTCGATCGCGGCGCAACGGTCGACGCGCGGGAAAGCTGGGGCGGGCAGACCGCTCTGATGTGGGCGTCCGCGCGCCGGCATCCGGACATGATCGAGCTGCTGGTCTCCCATGGCGCCGACGTCGACGCCCGCTCGATCCATCGCGACTACCCGCGTCACGTGACGGCCGAAGGGCGGCCCAAGAACCTCGACAGCGGAGGTTTCACGCCGCTGCTCTACGCCGCGCGGGAGAACTGCATCGCGTGCGTCGACGTGCTGCTCGAAAGCGGCGCCGACATCGATCTGCCGGATCCGGACGGCGTCTCGCCGCTGCTGCTCGCGATCATGAACGCGAACTGGGATCTCGCGCAGCGGCTGATCGAGGCCGGCGCGGACGTCGACCAATGGGATATCTACGGCGAGGCGCCGCTCTACACCGCCGTCCGCCTGAACGACAGGATCGACGGCGGCCGCGCGTCGATCGACCCCGTCAACCGCAACGACGGCAAGACGATCGTCCGCATGCTGCTCGAGCGCGGCGCCGACCCGAACATGCAGCTCTTCTTCCGGCCGGCGAACGTGCGCGGCTCCACGAACACACGCGGCTCGACCCCGCTGATCAGCGCGGCGAACCAGGGCGACCTCGAGCTCGTCGAGCTGCTGCTCGAGCATGGCGCCGACCCGACGCTCTACATGGCCGACCGTCAGACGCCGATCCATGCCGTGCTGGCGGGCCGTGCTCCGGAGCCGCGGGCGCTCGAGCTGATTCGCGTCCTGTATACGGCCGGCACGGACGTCGACGTGATCGCCCTGGTCAATCACAGGGAAGAGGTGCGCGGCGGCACGGCGCTGCACTACGCGGTCCGCAAGCGCTACCAGGAAGTCATCAGGGCGCTCGCGTCCTACGGGATCGACATGAACGCCAGGGACCAGGACGGCCTGACGGCGCTCGACTACACGCAGTCGCGCGGCTTCATGCCGTTCATGGCGCTGCAGACGCCGATCTTCAAGGAGGAGGCGCAGATCCTGCGTGACCTCGGCGCGACGAAGATGATGGCGCGCAGCCCCGTCTGGCCGGTCCTCGGGCCGCCGCAGGGCATCTGGGAGGA
>JAFGNC010000396.1 GCA_016927175.1 Gammaproteobacteria bacterium
CGCGAGGACGTGCACCGGCTCGGCGAGCTCGTCGGGGAGCTGGTGCAGGAGCAGGGCGGCGAAGCGCTGTTCGACCTGGTCGAGGCGGCGCGGCGCGCCTCGATCTCTCATCGCGAAGGCAACGACGCGGCATTCGCCGAGCTCAGAACGCTGCTCGCGGCGCTCGCGCCGAGCACCGCGCGCGACTTCATCCGCGCATTCTCGACGTACTTTCAGATGGTCAACATGGCCGAGAAGGTGCACCGGATCCGGCGCCGCCGCGCTTATCTGCAGGACGCGACGACGCCGCAGCCTTTCGGTTTTCGCGACGTGCTGCAGCGGCTGAAGGCGGCCGGCGTCGGCGCCGACGAGATCGAGCAGGCGCTCGAGCGGGTCTGCATCGAGCCGGTGTTCACGGCGCATCCGACCGAGGTCACGCGCCGCACGCTGCTGCGCAAGCAGCAGAACATCGCGCGCCACCTCGTCCGCATGCTCGACCCTTACATGACGCCGCAGGAGGTCGACGCGACGCTCGGCAGCATCCGGCTCGAGATGACGACCGGCTGGCAGACCGAAGAGTATCCGGGCGAGCAGATGAAGCTAGGCGACGAGGCCGAGCACGTGCTGTTCTTCCTGACCGACGTGCTGTACCGGATGGTTCCGCCGTTCTACGAGAATCTCGAGAGCGCGCTGGCGGAGACGTACGTCGAGCGCAGCTCCCGGCTGCGCGCGCCGATCGTGGTGCGGTTCTCGTCATGGGTCGGCGGGGACATGGACGGCAACCCGAACGTGACGGCCAAGAGCATGCGCGAGACGCTCGCGCGGCACCGCCAGCTGGTGCTGGACCTGTACTACACCGAATGTCGCGAGCTTGCGCGGCATCTGAGCCAGAGCGAGACGCGGGTCGGCGTGGCCGACGAGATCTACGAGCGCGCGAGGCTCTACGCGGGCCATTTCCCGCAGGCAATGCACTCGGTGCCGTCGCGCCATCGCCAGATGCCTTACCGCGTGTTCCTGCGGCTCGTGCGCGCGCGGCTGCAGGCGACCTACGACGACGCGGCGTTCCCCTACGAATCGCCGGAGGAGTTCATCGCCGACATCGAGCTCGTCGCCGACAGTCTGCGGGCCAACAAAGGGCGCAACGCGGGACTGTTCGTCGTGCAGCGACTGCTGCGCCGGGCGCAGACCTTCGGCTTTCATCTGGCGACGCTCGACGTCAGGCAGAACGCTCTCGTGCACCGCCGCGTCGTCGGCGAAGGCCTGCGCGAGCCCGACTGGCTCTCGCTCGACGGTGAGGCACGCACCGCGCGGCTGCGCGAAGCGCTGGAGCGGCGCGAGTCGCCGTCCGGCACGCTGTCGTCGGAGGCGCGGCGAACGCTCGCGGTGTTTCAGACCATCGCACACTGCCGCCGCAAGTACGGCCGTCAGGCCATCGGCCAGTACATCGTCAGCATGACGCACGGGCCGGAAGACGTGCTGGCCGTGCTGCTGCTCGCGAGGTGGGGGCACCTCGGTCCGAAAGGCGGTGCCGTCCCGCTCGACATCGCGCCGCTGTTCGAGACCGTCGAGGACCTCGAGAACGCCGGCGAGATCATGTCGCGCCTCGTCGCCGACGAGGCCTACCGCAAGCACCTGAAGTCGCGCGGCAACGAGCAGATGGTCATGATCGGCTACTCGGACAGCGCCAAGGACGGCGGGCTCGTCTCCGCCCGCTGGGGGCTCTACGAGGCGCAGCAGGATCTGGTCGCGACGATGGCGAAGCTCGGCGTCAAGCTGACGCTGTTCCACGGCCGCGGCGGCACGATCAGCCGCGGCGGCGGGCGGCTCACCGAGGGGCTGATGGCGGCGCCGGAGTGCTCGCTGAGCGGGCGGCTGCGCATGACCGAGCAGGGGGAGATGATCAACGCGAAGTACGGTCTGCGCGGCATCGCGATGCGCAGCCTCGAGCAGACCCTCGGCTCGGTGCTGTGGCTGACGGCCCGGCCGAGCGAGCCGCACCCGAGCCAGGAGGAATGGCGGGCCGTGATGCAGGGAATCGCGGACCGCAGCCGGGACGCTTACAAGCAGCTGATCTACGACTCGCCCGAATTCCCCGCCTACTTCCGCGACGCGACGCCGATCGACGTGATCGAGCGGCTGAACATCGGCTCGAGGCCCGTCGCACGCGAGGACGGCGGCGGCATCGAGGAGCTGCGCGCGATTCCGTGGGTCTTCGCGTGGACGCAGAGCCGCTGCATCCTGCCCGGATGGTACGGGTTCGCGACCGGTCTTGCCGAGGCCGCCGAGCGCTGCGGCAGGAACGCTCTGCGCGACATGCTGGAGCACTGGCCGTTCTTCCGCGTGCTGATCAGCGACATCGAAGTGGTTCTGGCCAAGGCCGACCTCGACATCGCGGCGCACTACTCGCGGCTCGCGGGTCCTTTGCACGAGCAGTTTTTCCCCACGATCCGCAGCGAGTACGACCGCTGCGTCGAGCTCGTGCTCGAGCTGACCGGCCGCCGCGAGCTGCTTGCGGATCACGAGACGCTGCGCCGGGCGATCCGTCTGCGGAACCCGTACATGGACCCCATGAGCTTCCTGCAGGTGGATCTGCTCGAGCGCTGGCGCGCCGGCGGCCGCCAGGACGATGCGATGCTTCAGGCCCTGATGGTCAGCATCAACGGCATCGCGCACGGCATGCAGAACACGGGCTGACGAATCACACAGGGCGTCGGAAAAGGGGTCCGGAAAAAGGGGTCAGGGCCCTTTTCCGGGGCCCTTTTCCGGCTTGCCGGCTCGCTTCGGCCAGTCGACGACGTGCTCCTCGAGGTCGTCCTCGGGCACCTGCGTCTCGGGTATCGCCCGGCCGCGCACCGAGATGCCCGCGCGGTGCACGGTCTCCGTGTCGCCGGACACGAGCGGGTGCCACCA
>JAFGNC010000397.1 GCA_016927175.1 Gammaproteobacteria bacterium
ATGCGCGATATCTCCTGGCGGCCGCATTCGGCCAAGGCGAGCGCCGCCGCTCGACCCACAGCAGCGGCATTACCGGCAGCTGCGCGGTCATGGTCGACCTCGGCTCGCAGCCGCCCTGGCAGTGTGAAGAGCGCGATACTATCTCTTTCTGGGTATTATAGCCCCGGGCTTTCGGTCGTCCAGCAACGGATCGCGCCCGACAGGCCCTTCCGACGCGGAGGTCGGCTGATCTGTCCCTCGTTCCCCCGGCCACCGTCACAAACGACCGGGCTGCTTCGTCTCCTTGGGAGAGTGGGGGCGGTTCCGTCACGACAGGAGGTCTCAGCGTGGATGAGCGAACCCGAATATTCGACGAGCAGCGCCCAAAGCTGTTCGGCCTGGCGTACCGCATGCTCAGCAGCCGTGCGGACGCCGAGGACGTGCTTCAGGATGCCTACCTGCGGTGGCGGGAGCGGGAGCACGGAGAGATCGAGTCGCCGGAAGCGTGGCTCCGGACGGTCGTCACGCGACTGTCGATCGATCGTTTGCGGCGCGCGCGTATCGAGCGGGAGGCGTACATCGGCCCGTGGTTGCCGGAACCTCTGTCCGAGCGGGACCTGGCGGGCCCCGAAGCCGCGCTCGAGATCGAAGGCGACGTTTCGATCGCCTTTCTGGTGCTGCTCGAGGCGTTGTCGCCGCAGGAACGCGCCGCATTCCTGCTGCACGACGTGTTCGACGAGGATTACGCCGACGTCGCGAAGATGCTCGGCAAATCCGAGGCGGCGTGCCGGCAAATCGTGCACCGCGCGCGCCAGCGAGTCACGGCGAGGCGCCGCCGTTTCGTCGTCGACGAGGAAACTCGAATACGGATGCTGCGGAAGTTCATCGAAGCCGCGAACGATGGGGATCGCGACGCATTGAAAGCATTGTTCGCGGCCGACGCGAAGATGGTCTCTGACGGCGCGGGCAAGGCAGTCGCCTCGATCCGGCCGCTGCTCGGAGCCGAACGCATTGCGTGGCTGTGGTTCGCGGTGGCGCGGCGTACCCGCGGCCGTGTCGACAGGAGGATCGTGCGGGTGAACGGCGAGCCGGCCGTCGCACAGTACTTCGACGGCCGGCTCCATTCCGTAGCGGCGGTCGAAACCGACGGCGAACGCATTTATGCCCACTATACGATCGCCAATCCCGACAAGCTCCGCTCGTTCGACGACATTGCGACGGTGCGCTCGCTCGCGTGATCGGTCCCCTGTCACAAGGAAGAGGGCTCGTGCGTCTAATGGTTGTACGGCAACCAACGCAAGGAGAAACCATGACTGCTCGATTGAAGCTCGAACCCGCGCGATACTCCGAAACCGTCGACTCGATGCTTCGGCTCGGTGCCGTGGTGCGCCGCTCGAGCCTCGAGCGTGAGTTGCTCGAGCTCGTCAAGGTCAGGGCTTCGCAGATCAACGGCTGCGGATTCTGTCTCGATATGCATACGAAGGACGCGCGCGCACAGGGGGAAACCGAGCAGCGCCTTTACCTGCTGGCGGCCTGGCGCGAAGCGAACGTGTATTCCGACCGGGAGCGGGCGGCGCTCGCATGGACCGAGGCGGTGACCCGGCTCGAGCATCAGGAAGTGCCGGACACGGCTTACGAGCAAGCCCGCTCGCAGTTCTCGGAAGAAGAGCTCGTCGCGCTGACGCTCGCCGTCGTAGAGATCAACGGCTGGAACCGGTTCTCGATCGCGTTCCGAAACCCCGCCGGCGATTACCAGCCGGGGAGCCTCGCGCGAATCGCGGCCACCCAGAGCTGACGAGGAGAAGCGCCATGCCGAGAAGACCCGCCCGTGGGCTCACGCTGCTCGTACTCGTGCTCGGCGTCGTCTCCGGACGCAGCGCCCCTGCGCAGGAGCCGGCTGCGGCGCCTGCTGCGGACGCAACCGTCACGCCCCTGATGGCGACGCCGCTGGCTGGCGTCGATGCCAGGGAAGGCACGATGGTCATCGTGGAGTATCCGCCGGGCGGCGCATCGCCTCCGCACCGTCACCATGCGGACGTATTCGTCTACGTCCTCGGCGGCAGCGTGGTGATGCAGGTGGCGGGCAGCGACCCGGTGACGCTGACGGCGGGGCAGACGTTCTATGAGTCGCCGTCTGACATCCACGCGATCTCTCGCAACGCAAGCGACACGGAACCCGCCAAACTGCTCGTCTTCATGGTGAAGGAGGAGGGCGCTCCGGCAACCGTTCCCGCGGAGTAGGCTGCGAAGCCGGGCTGCGGTTCGGCGTGCCGGAAGCTTCGAGCTCCGGCCGCCGCTCCGCCCCGCCGAACCGCTTGGACGTGCTCAGTCCAGCGGATTGTCGCGTGGCTCGTAGGTTTCGTCGAAGCGATCCGGCAGACCGCTGTCGGAGCTGATGTAGCGGCGCTTGATCAGCCACTTGCCGTCCACCTTGACGAGCTCCGTGTCCTCGCGGCCCTGCTCGTACAGGCTGGGCGGCTTGCCGACACCTTCGTTCATGACGCCGGTCCAGATCACATGGGCGATCGCCGTGTCGCCGCTGATTTCGATGACGGGGTTCGTCAGCAGCATGTGGTTACGGCCCTCGGCGGCTTCCTCTGCCGGCTCGGCTTCCGTGTCGCCGTCTCCGCCGTAAAGCGCGGCGATCTCCGCGTGGCCGCGGGCGATGGTGCCGTCGACGTCGAGCAGCGCATCTTCGGTGAAGTACTCGGACAGGGCGTGAGCTTCGCCCTGCGAGAGGTCGTAGTAGTAGCGCGTGAGGAGATCCTCGATCTGGATGCGATCGAGCAGTGTCTCCATCGTGACTTCCTGCGCCGCCACCGGCGTGCTCAACGAGGGCAGCACCAGAGCGACGACGGCGGCAAGCGCCCGCGGCGCTTCGAGCAGCCGCGTGCGGATGGGGTGATGCTGGATCATGTGGATGTCGTTCCTTTCGTCAGTAAAATCCCGGACGTTCGGCGGATCGGTCGAAGTAAAGCGTACAAGAGGTAGCGGGGCACAGACAGCGTCGGCGCAGGCGAGCCGACGATTCGCGACGACCGTCCACGAGAGCCGTCCGCCCGGGCAGAGTCAGCGAATCTCGCGGAAGAACCCCTGCAGATCGCGGGCGACCAGTTCCGGTTCCTCCCACTCGAGGAAATGCCCGCCCACGTCCGTTTCGACCCAATGCCGGACATTGAACAGGCGCTCGCCCCACTCACGCGGCGCCGCCGGGAACAGATCGCGGGTGCTCATCAGCATACCCACCGGCCTTTCGATCCGGCCCGGCTCGAGGGGCTCGCGCACGAAGTCGTAGTACATGCGCACCGACGC
>JAFGNC010000398.1 GCA_016927175.1 Gammaproteobacteria bacterium
GTCACGGTGACGACGCGCTGCCGGTCCACGCGGCGGATGCTCGAGTAGCCGGTGCCGAGATCGACGTCGGCGACGGCCGGGAAGGGCACCTCCACGCCCGCGGAGGTGCGGATGCGCATGTCCTCCAGATCGCCCAGCGAGCGCCGCTCCTCCTCGGGATAACGGACCATGACGCGTACGTCCTCGGTGCCGCGCTGCACGCGCTGCGCCTCTTCGCCGTAGAAGGCCTGCCGCACCTGACGTGCGAGGTCGTTCAGCGTCAGGCCGAGCGTGCGGGCTTCCGGCCGCAGCGACAGCTTCGCTTCCTGCTTGCCGGAGCGGAACGAGTCCGTGATGTCGATGACGCCGTCGAACCGCCCGAGCTCCGCGCGCAGCAGCGCGGCCACCTCGCGCAGGTCGTCGACGTTGCGCCCGCGCAGCTCGATCGAGATCGGCGCGCCGGCGTCGAACGCGTTGGCGTTGAAGCTGAGCTCGACGGCGTCCGGAATCGCGCCGGTCAGCTCGCGCCACCTCGACGTGATCCGGTTGGCCGTGATGCCGTAACGCTCGGCGACGGGCAACAGCGCGAGCGAGACTTCCGCTTCGTGGCTGACGGCCGGCGCCACCTGATTGTTGCCGCGCGGGCCCGAATTGCCGGCCGAGCGGCCGATCGCCGTCAGCATGTACCGGATCGGGCTCGGCTGCTCCGGGTTCAGCGCGTCGAGCTCGGCCTCGAGCTCCTGCGCCGCGGCCTCGAGCTGCCGCGCGGCGCGAGCGGTGTCGTCGACGCTTATGCCTTCCGGCATCGTCAGCGACGCCGTGATCGTGTTGCCCTCGATGGCCGGGAAGAACTGAAAAGCGACGCGGCCGCTCAGGATCAGCGCCAGCATCAGCAGCAGCACGGCCGCACCGGTCGCGAGCACCGAATACCGCCACTCGAGGGCGCGGCGCAGCGCGGCGCCGTAGCGGCGCTCGGCGAAGCGCTCGACGCCGGACGCGAGGCGGTTCTGGAAGTCGAGCCAGCGCTTCAGCAGAAGACCGGGGCGGCTGTCGCGCGCGCGGCGGCGGTGAGACAGATGCGACGGCAGAATCATCATCGACTCGATGACGCTGAACACGAGGCACAGCACGACGACGTAGCCGACCACGGAGAAGAAGTCGCCGAGGCGGCCGGGCACGAACATGATCGGCGTGAACGCCGCCATCGTCGTCAGCACGCCGAATATCACGGGGACGGCCACCTCGTGCGTGCCGTTGATCGCGGCCGTGCGCT
This sequence comes from Gammaproteobacteria bacterium, assembly GCA_016927175.1. Lineage (GTDB taxonomy): Bacteria > Pseudomonadota > Gammaproteobacteria > Steroidobacterales > Rariloculaceae > ZC4RG20. The sequence continues at coordinate 1,253 of JAFGNC010000398.1, forward strand.
GGTCCTCCGCGTCCCGCTCGTGCGCATAGACGCGCTCGCCGACGACGATCGCGTCGTCGACGACGATGCCGAGCACGAGGATGAAGCCCATCACCGTCAGCGAGCTCAGCGTCATGTCGAGGAAGCCGAAAGTGAGAAGCGTGCCGAGCAGGGCGATCGGAATGCCGGCCGCTACCCACATGGCGAGCCGGAACCTGAGCGGCAGGGCGAGCACCAGGAGCACGAGGGCAAGCCCCCCGGTGGCGCTGCCGAGCAGCACGTCGAGCCGCGCGCCGAGCTCCTCTGACGCGTCGCGCCACACCGTCAGCTCGATGCCTTCCGGCATCCGGGCGCGTGCGTCGGCGAGATAGGCGCGGGCCTTCTCGGCGGCCTCGATCGTGTCTTCGTTGCCGACGCGATAGACGCGTACCATCGCCGCGGGATTACCGTTGAAGCGCACGCGCAGGTCCCCTTCCTCGAAGCCGTCGCGAACGTTGGCGATCTCGCCGAGTGTGACGGCCGTGCCGTCGCGGTGCGTCACGACGACGATGTTCTCGAACTCGGCGCCGCGGTAGGCCTGACCCTTGGTCCGGACCAGAATTTCGCCGCCGCCCGCCTTGATCGCGCCGCCCGGCAGATCGAGCGAAGAGCGCCGCACCGTCTCGGCGACGGCCTCGAGCGTAAGAGCGTAGCGGCGCAGCGTGTCCTCGGAGATCTCGATGGAGATCTCGTCCGGGCGCACGTACTCCATCGCGACCTGCGAGATGCCGTCGATCGCGGCGAGGTCCTCGCGCATCTCCTCGGCCAGCGTCTTCAGCGTCCGCTCGTCGGTGTCGCCCGAGATCACGATGTCGAGGACCACGCTCGTGCTCGTGACCTGGGACACGATCGGCCGCTCGGTCTCGGCGGGGAACGTGTTGATGCCGTCGACCTTGCTCTTGATGTCGTTCAGGGCCTGAATCGTGTCGGCGCCCGACTCGAGCTCGAGCTGCACGGAGCAGCTGCCTTCGCTCGCCGTCGACGTCATCTTGAAGACGTTCTCCGTCCCTTCGAGCGCTTCCTCGATCCGGATGCAGACGCCTTGCTCCGCCTCCTCGGGAGTCGCGCCGAGGTACGGCACGCTGACGGTGACGACCTCGAGGTCTACCTCCGGGAACTCTTCCTGCCGCAGATTGCCGAGGGAGATCAGCCCCCCGACCACGAGCACCGCCATCAGCAGATTGGCGGCGACGGGGTTGTCGACGAACCAGGCGATGATGTTTCTCATCCTTCCTCCACGCCCTCGCCCTGCGTCGGCAGAGGCTGGACACGCATGCCGTTGACGACGGTCTGGATGGGCGAGACGACGACACGATCGCCGGCCGCGAGTCCGGACTCGACGTACACGTCTTCCCGGTAGACGCGCAGCACACGGACGTCTCGGAAGTAGAGCCGGTTCTCGCTGTCGACGACGAGTACGCGGTCCTGATCGCGCAGCGCGGCGCGCGGCAGCACGACGATGTGATCCGCCGCGACTCCTTCGATCTCGGCCTGCACGAACAGTCCGACGGGAGGAGGGGTCGCGCCGTCGACATCGGCGCGGACCCGCGTAATGGCGTAGACCATGCGGCTCGCCGGGTCGATCTCCGCCTCCGTCCGCACGAGCTTGCCTTGCCACGTCTGCCTGCTGCCCGCGAATACCGCGGTCAGCTCGACGTCGGGTGCGGTGCCTTCGTCCAGCTCGCCGCGCCGGTCGAGCGGCACGTTCAGATAGGCGAGCTGGCGGTCCGCGATCGGCAGCCGCACCTCCACGTAATCGGACGCATAGATCGTCGCTACGGCCGTGCCGCGGCTGACGAACTGGCCGACGTCGACCTGTTCGCTGCGGACGAAACCGGTGAACGGCGCGCGCAGCGTCGTCCTCTCGAGATCGCGCTCCGCCGTCTCGAGCGCCGCCCGCGCTTCCCGCACGGTGGCTTCCGCGACTCTCTCCGTGCGCAGCGCCGCCTCCAGCTCGGCCTGGCTGAGCAGCGCGCGCCCGTGCAGCTCCTCGGCGCGGGCGTGCTCGAACGCGGCGTGCGCGTGCTCGGCTTCGGCGCGGCTGAGCGATGCTTGCGCGCGCGCAAGCTCGGCGCGGTAGTCCCTGTCGTCGATGTGGAGCAGCGGCTCGCCCGCCTCGAAGTACCCGCCGGGAACGAGATCGGGCGATATACGGACGACGTTGCCGGAAACCTCCGGCACGAGCTCGCTCTCGGTTCGCGGTGCGACGGTGCCCTGCGCGTGCACCGTCATCCTGACCTGCCCCGGAGCGACCTCGACGACCCGCACGGCAACCGGCGCCGGCTGCGGCTGCGCGGGCTGCAGCGGCTGTCGCGTCGCCACGAGCGCGGCCGATCCGCCGGCCGCGCCGAGCAGCACGAGAACCGGAACGATGATTTTCGCTTTCAAGCTGACTTCCTTCGTGTGCGTCGCTGCCGTTGCAGAGCGACGCTGACGCTTTCGCGGATCGCTCCATTCAGTCGCCGCATCGAGTCGCCGACGGCAGCTGCGTCGCGCTCGTCGATCGCGCGGCCGAGGCCGCGGGCGATCTCCCCGTATGTCCGCGTGTCGAGGCGCGGCGGCGCGCCGGCTTTCGGTATGCGGGTGAAGAAGGTCGTGCTGAGGCCGTTGATCATCAGGCGCAGCACGAGGTGGTCGGCCACGTCCACCCACAGCATTGCGAGCCGCCGGAGCTGATCGTGCTGGCGGGCGCTGTTGCCCTTGTTCGCCGCCATCTCGTCAGCGATGCGGCGCGCCTCGGCCAGCCGTTCCGGCGTCGCCTTCGCGACGGCCGCCTCGGCCGCGGCGGCAATCAGCACGCCGAACACGTGGATGACCTGATCGACGAGTGCGGGATCGGGCGGCGTCTTCAGGTCGAGCAGCGGCCCCAGCACGTCGGGCGTGCACTCCTCGATCGGCACGACGCGGGCCCCTCCCGGCCTGATCGACGCGACTCCGAGCTGCTCGAGCTTCTTCAGCGCTTCACGGACCGCGCCGCGGCCCGCGCCGAAGCGCGCGGCGAGGTCTCTCTCGGAGGGCAGACGCTCTCCGGCCCGATACTGCCCGACCAGAATCTCGTCGCGCAGGACGGCCGCAATCTCCTCCGTGCGGGACGGGGGAGTCGGCAGATCGGCGGCGGCACGGGCAACGGGCATCGGCTGTTTGGTAGTACCAGTTTGGTAGGACCGCAACGCTACGTGCAGCGGCGCCGCGGCGCAAGCAGCCTTGCCTGAAGTTTCCTCGTGGAGGCTTCATTCCACCGTTGGGAGAAGCGCGGGCCGGCCGGACCGAGGCGCGGCCCTGCGCGTCGGCGACCTTGTCGATCAGCGGGCCGGCGCGAGCTTCGTGCCGCCGTACTCGGGCTTCTCAGGCGTGCCTTCCGCACCCTCGGCGGGCCGCGCGTCCTGCCCCTCGACGTCGGCCGTCCGCTCCTGCGCCGACGCGGCCTGCCAGGCGTCGCGGGCGATGCGCCGCAGCACGTCGTGCAGGTCGACGATGTTGTCCTCGACCCGGTTCGCTCCGGACGCCTTCAGGAGCTTGTTACTTCGTTCCGTCCTGCCCCGCACGCCGAATCTGCCGACGACGATCTTCAGCCCCGGCAGCCGCGTGCGCAGCCGCTTGCACGCATGTCGAGTCACCGTCAGGTCGCCGGGCGGGAGCGACGGGACACAGACCGCCGCGGGCTTGCGCGCCTCGACGTCCGCGATACGTTCGCCGATCAGCATGTCCGCGGACAGGATCTCGAGGCGGCACGGCTCGTGCCGCAGCGTCGCGGCGACGAGCAGAAGCACGATCTCGTCCAGCGGGTCCCGCACCGGAAAGCCGATCAGCAGCACGCTGCCGGTCCTGCGCGGCTCGATCGCCTCGCCGTCGGGGGGTTCCTCGTGCGGCAGATCGTCGACGATCTCGCGCAGCGCGCTCTGCACGAACTCGCCGTCTTCCTGCGACACGCGGCCGGCCGCGAGGTCGCGCTTCAGCGCGAGCAGCGTTCCGAGCAGCAGGGCGTCGCAGGTCTCGATCAGCGACGTCCGCGCAAGATGCTCGTCGACGATGTCCTCCGCTTCGTCCTCGTCGCGCGCGAGCAGGCGCTGATACAGGCTGAGGTGCGGCTGCAGCGCCGGCCGCTCGCTGAGCAGCCGGTCGAAGAGGGACATCTCCGGCACGTAGCGCGACAGCACGACGATGCACGCGGTGATCGGCGTCGCGATCACGAGCCCCACCGGCCCCCAGATCCACGTCCAGAAGATCGCGGACACGATCACGGCGATCGACGACAGCCCGACGCTCTGCCCGTAGAGCCACGGCTCCATGACGTTGTTGCTGAGCAGCTCGAGCACGAGAAACAAAGCGATCACCAGCGCAACCTGTTCCCACCCGGGCGCCGTGACGATGCTGACGGCGATCGGCAGCAGCGCCGCGACCCACGGCCCGACGTACGGGATGTACCGCAGCACGGCGGCCGACAGTCCCCACAGCGCGGCGTAGGGTACGCCGATCAGGAACAGTCCCGTGCCGACGGCGATGCCCATCGTCGCATTGATGATGAACTGCATCAGCAGATACCGGCTGATGCGCTCGCCGGCTTCCGCGAACGCCTTGGTCGTCACGACCAGCGAGGTCTGGCCCGCCAGGCTGACCAGGCGGTTGCGCAGGTCCTCCCGCTTGATCAGCATGAAGATCGACAGCAGCATCGTCAGGCCGCCCGTCGCGGCCGCCTGGAATACCGGGCCGAGCATCTCGGCATCGCCTAGCAACTGCCGCTCGGTCTCGATCGCGACACGCACGGGCTCCTCCTCGTCGTTGCCCGGCGTCTGCGGTGCGGCGGCGCTGCCGGCTTCAGACTCTGCGTCCTGCTCGACGTCGCGGCTGATGTCCTCGATCGTTCGCTGCACGTTCTCGATCGTGCCGCCGCGGGTCAGCGCCCGCAGGTCGGAGATCTTGGCGCGAATGTTTTCACGGTGCGCCGGCAGCTCCGCCGCGAGCTCGCCGAGCTCGCCGACGACGACGTAGCCCAGGCCGCCGAGGATCCCGGTCACGCTGCCGGCGACGATGATCACGGCCGCGACGCGTGGCAGGCCCCAGCGATCGAGGCGCGTCACGAGCGGACTCATCAGGAACGTGACGAGCGCGGCCAGCGCGATCGGCATCAGCACGACCTGCCCCCAGAAGAGCACGCCGCAGATGATGGCGAACGTGACCAGTCGCGCCGCGGTGACGACGGCGGGCGGCCAGTCTTTCGAGGTCGATTTCATGACCAAAGGGAGTCTCCGGGAGGGCGGGCGAAGCCTTCGGGTTCTGCAGCTTCCGTGCCAGAAGCGCCTGCCCGACGAATGCGAGTCACGGCCGCCGGAGGCCTCCGGGACGGGCTTTTCGCTACCAGCAGCAGCCGAACGTGCCGTCGCGGGACGCGGCTTTCCGCAGTCGCGGAGGCGAATGACTTCGGTAGAATCGGAAACGGTCTCCACAGAACGCGAGGGGACTATGGGCAATTCGAAGATCGACCCGACGACCCGGCGTTTCGTTTCCGAAAGCGGCTTCTTTCGCGATCTCGCGCCGGAGCACGTCGAGTTCCTGGTGGGGCATGCGCAAGTCCGGCACCTCAAGTCCGGCGAGGTGCTGTTCCGCTATGGTGACGATGCGCGACATTTCTATCTGGTCGCCGAAGGGGGCGTATCGGTCGAGGTAGCGGCTCTCGAAGGCCCTGCGCTCGAGCTGCAGGAGCTCGGCCCCGGCTCAGTGCTCGGCTGGTCGTGGCTGATCGCACCGTACCGGTGGAGCTTTCAGGCGCGCGCGACCGCGCCGTCGAGCGTGGTCGAGTTCGACGGCGCCGCGATCCTGGCCCGTTGCGACGCGGAGCCGGTGTTCGGCTACGAGCTGCTCAAGCGTTTTTCCGCGCTGATGTCCGAGCGGCTCGATTTCGCGCGCCGAAAGATGATGGAGGAGTGGAAGCCGTCCGGCTACGCGTGAGCTCAGGACCGAAACGAAGCGTGCCGCCCCGCGAGAGGCCGTGCCTGTCACGGCGGCACGCCGGCCGCGCTCGAGCGCTAGGGCAGCTCGGGCAGCGCGCCCAGTGACTCCAGGAACTCCCGCAGCCCTGCAGCATACCGCCGCTCGCTCAGCACATGCGCTTCGTTGTGCGAGCCCTCGAGAACGAGCAGCGTGCGCGGCCCGCGAACAGCTCCGAGGATCCGTTCGGCGTGGCGGAACGGGGCGATCTCGTCGTCCCGGCTGTGCACGACGAGCACCGGGCAGCGCACCTTCGCGACGTACTCGCTCGTAGCGTAGTCGAAGCGGCTCAACCAGCGCACCGGCAGCCACGGGTACAGCTCCTGGCCGAGATCGGGGACCGACGTGAACGCGGACTCGACGATCAGCCCTGCCGGCTGCACGCGCGCCGCGAGCCATGCGGCCACGGCAGCGCCGAGAGAGCGGCCGAAGACCACGATGCGCTCCGGGGCGACGTCGAGGGTTTGCGTCAGGTGGCGCCACGCCGCGTCGGCGTCCAGGTAGGTGCCTTGCTCGGTCGGAGTGCCGCCGCTTTCGCCATATCCGCGGTAGTCGATGATCAGCACCGACATCCCGAGCTCGTGGAACAGCCGGAGCGACTCCAGGCGGTGCGACACGTTGCCGGCATTGCCGTGAAAGAACAACAGGACGCGCGGACCCGCGGCCGGCACGAACCAGCCGTGCAGGCGCACGCCGTCCTCGGTCTGCAGCGTCACGTCCCGGTACGGGAGGCCCGCGTCGTCGGGGGTCGCGCGCAGCGCGCGCTCGGGCACGGTCGGCAGGTACAGCATTCGTTGCTGACTGAAGTACATGAACGCGACGACGACGGCGTAGGCGACGAAGGCGGCGAGCAGCAGCTTCAGCATCGGTTTGCCCGTGATGGCCGGCGGAGCGGACCGCGGGATCCGGCGCGGCGGCCCGCATGGCCAGTTTAACCGTGGCTGCAGCGCCATTCTAAATTCTGCAATGACCGGGACTGAGGACAGGAGTGGCACGCGCTTTGCGTCTTTCGGCCAGAACAGCAAGGACGAAAGACCGGGGAGCGGCATTATGAACAGCAGGTTGACGATTTACGGCGCACTGGCCGCCGCGCTGGGATTGGGCGCGGCCGTCGCGGACGCACAGCAGGGCGATCGCGCGGCACGGGATGACGATCGGGCGCGGCAAACCGCCGAGAGCGCGGAGGAGTCGCGGGAGCGCGGCACGCGCGCGGAGCGTCGCGAGGAACGGCGCGGCGAGAGCGTCGAGGAGCGTCGCGCCGAGCTGATCCGTGAGGCGGACCAGGCACTGGCGCAGCTGCGGCGCGAAGACGAGGCTGCCGCGGACATGATCGACGACGCTTACGGACATGCCGTATTCCTGACGACGAAGGCAGGGCTGCTGCTGACCGGCGCCGGCGGCACCGGCGTCGCCCGCGTGGCCGATACCGGCGAGGCGACGTTCATGCATCTCGGCTCGGCCGGACTCGGCGTCGGCGTGGGCGTCGAGAATTACAAGCTCGTGCTGCTGCTCGCGGACGAGCGGGCATACGAGCAATTCGTGACGGGGCAGTGGGACGGAAGCCTGTCGGCGCAGGCCGCTGCCGGCGGAGCCGGGCTGGCGGCCGAGGAGCCGTTCCTCGGCGAGGTCTCGGCGTTTCGCGTGACCGATCGCGGCGTCATCGCGCAGATCGACGCGACCGGGACGCGCTTCTGGGTGAGCCGCAGGCTCAACGACGAGCAGACCCTCGAGCGGGTCGCGGCGCTCGACGAGGAGCTGGACGAAGCGCTGCGCAGGGAAGCGGAGCAGCAGGTCGCGATCGGGGAGGACGACCGCACGATACGCTGATCGTCCCGCCGTCGCGGCTCATTCCGCATCGGCCGCAACCTTTTCCGCCTCTCGCCCGTGTCCCTGGTATCAGGGACATCACAGAGGGAGCGTGCCGCAATGGAGTGCAGGCGTGTGCTCGTGGTCGATGACAAGGAAGATGCCGCGAGCTCTCTGGCCGCCTTGCTCGAAACCGGCGGCTATGAGACTTACACGGAAGTGGACGGCCGTGCGGCGCTTGCCGCGGCGATGATGCTGAGGCCCGAAGCGGTGCTGACGGATCTGAAACTGCCGGGGCTGACGGGGTGCGATCTCTGCCGCCGAATTCGCGGCGAGCCATGGGGCGGCCACGTGCTGATCATGGCGGTGACCGGCTGGTCGCGCGAATCCGATCGTGCCGCCGCCCGCGAAGCGGGCTTCGATCATTATTTATTGAAGCCGGTCGAGTTCGAGACGCTGGACACGCTGCTGCGCCGCGTGGAGCGCCGCGCGTAGCATCGGCGCGCCGGGAGTCGAGCACGGGCGCAGGTCGCGGAGCGCGCGGGCCCCGAACGACTTTCGCTCGGCGCGGCTCGCGTTCCATGCCGGCGCCACGCCAACGGCGTCGACGATTTGGGAAGCGTTCACACTTCAGCCATGCAGGCCGCGGCTAGAATGCGCGCTGCGAACGCTCCGCCCCGGGCGACGGATTATGTCGAGAAGAACAAAGCGGTATCGCGCGCCCGCGCCCTGGTGCGCGCCATGGGAGCAGGTGCTGGTCGCGGCGATGGCGGGGCTGGTCCTGGTCACGGCTCGGTCCGCCGCGCCGCCGGACGGCCCGCAGACCCGCTTTACGCTGCCGCATGTTGCAGCCCAGCTGTTGCTGAAGACGGAAGCAGGCCTGCCTCAGGAGGAGATACTCGCGCTTCTCGCGCCGCTCGGCGCAACCATTGCGGCCACGGCCGCCCGCGCCCCGGATCTGTACGTCATTCGTCTTCCCGACGACAGCCAACTGGCGACAGCCGCGGTGTCGCTCGAAGCTGACCCCCGCATCGAGTTCGCGGAGCCGAACTTCCTTTTCGACTTGTGGGCAAAGCCCAACGAAGTGCGCTTTCTCGAGCAATGGTCGAAGGAAAATACGGGCACCAATGCCCCCGAGGCCCCGGGAGTATTGGGCGCCGACATGAACATGCCGGAAGCCTGGGATCTGCGTTCGACCGCTTCCGGCGTCGTCATGGCGATCATCGACGACGGTTTTGAAACGTCGCATCCCGATCTGATTGCGAACATGCTTCTTTCGGGCAAATGCTTTGCTTCACCGGAAAACGACCAGACCTGTGCCTCGGCGGACGATCCGAACCCGTCGGATCAGAGCGACTTCCATGGCACGCTTGTCGTCGGCGCCGCGGCGGCCCATGGCGATAACGGCATCGGCATCGCCGGGACGGTATGGCAGACGCAGGTCCTGCCGCTGAAGGTAGACTTGAGCGCGTTCGCGGTCGTCAACGCCATCGACGAAGCGATCGCGCAGGACGCGAACATCATCAACATGAGCTTCGGCGGGCCCGTAGGCGGGCGCGCTCAACATGAAGCGATCGCCCGCGCGGAGGCGGCGGGAGCCCTGGTCATCGCGGCAGCGGGCAACTCGGATGCCAGCAACGATGCCGCTTCGCACTTCCCGTCGAACACTCCGGAACCGAACGTGCTTTCGGTCGGCGCGACGACAGGCGTGGACGAGGTCGCGGCTTTCAGCCAGTGGGGGCCGTTCTCGGTGCATTTGGCCGCCCCGGGCGTCTCGATTCTGTCCACGACCATTGGCGGCTACGGTAAAGCGAGCGGCACGTCGTTCGCCGCGCCTCATACAGCAGGCGTCGCGGCGCTCGTGCTCGCGGAGAGCGGGGCGGCGGATTACCGGCAGCTGAAAGCGGCGCTGATCCACGGCGGTATCGACGGGCGGACTTCACTCGGTCCCGTCGTGCCCGGTCAGAACAAATCGGCGGTACCCGGCCGCGTCGCCTCCGGGAGGCTCGACGCGGCCCGCGCTCTGGCGGGTCCGCCCGGAGGCGTGCTGGTCGCTCGCGGCATCGCAATCGACGATGCGGCGTTCGGCAACGGTAACGGGGCACTCGATCCGGGAGAAACCGCGGCGCTCGAAGTCCGTATCGAGAACCTGTGGTCGGCGGAAACCGGAGTCACTGCCGCGCTTTCGACGCCCGACGCTCATCTGCTCAGCATCCACGACGCATCCCCGGTTGTCGTCGGCGACATTCCGGAGGGCGGTATTGGGGCTGCAGTCTTCAGTATCACCCTTGCAAACAATATCGTCGGACACGAGCAGGTGTTCCTTCGGCTCGATCTAACCTCTTCGGCCGGCGCACTGCCTTCCAGGTACTTCTACCTGGAGGCAGGAACGCTAGAGAACGGCGTGCCCGTCTCCCAGCAGATCCAGAGATGGGACTGGGACGAGTTCCAGTCATACCACCTTCAGCTCCCGGTGGGTGCAACGAATCTGAGCGTCCGGACCTCGGGCAGCGGCGACCTCGATCTTCTGCTGCGCCATGCACAGACCCCCGAGTACCTGATCTCGCTCGGCGGCGGAAGCTTTTACTACGTGGACGACGAGACGCTCGTCAGCGGAGGGCCGGATGCGGAGGAGGAGATTTCGATCCCGAGCCCGGCACCCGGTCTCTACCACGTCGTGGTCGTCAACTATGACCAGAACCCCAAGACCTACCAGCTGACGGCGTCCTATTCGACCCCGGATGCCGGGGACCTGGCATTCGAGTCGGACATCTATCGTGCGGAAGAGGATGCGGGCAGCGTCGTGATCGGGGTGAGGCGCAGCGGCGGCCTCACTTCCGCCAGCGTCGAGTACTTCGTCGAGTCGGGGACGGCGACCGGAGGAGAGGATTACGTCGGCGAGACAGGCACACTGATGTGGAGCATCGGTGAGACCGGCCTGAAAACGTTCGACCTGACGCTCTTCGACGACGAGTCCGCAGAGCCGGGGGAACGGTTCACGGTCGGCCTTCGCCATCCGGTCGGCGCGACGGTCGGCTCTCCCTCTACGGCAATCGTAGAGATCGACGACGATGATTCGTCTGCGGCGACGGACGGCGTCGGCCAGGGCAATGGCAACGGCGAGCCGCAGGCGACCGCCGATGGCGGTGGAAGCGGTGCGTCCGGTCCGATTATCGTCGCCCTGGTTGCGCTGCTCGCCGTGCTGCAGCGGCGAGCTGATAGAAGACGATGGCGCCATCCGCAGCGACCGCAGGGCCGCGCACGGTAGGCTCGGGGCCGAATGTTACGGGAACGGGTCGAGGCTCAGACGCACCGTCGCGTAATCACAGCGCGCAGGATTGCCGGCCGCACCCGGAGCGACGACGAACGGGCGTGAGCACCAGCGCCATCGAGATTCATTGTGAGCACGCCGCGCGTTTCACTGCCTTCATTATCAATGCCCGTGAAGCTGCCCATCCACTGTCCTTGGAGAGGAATCTACACGAGTATGTCCGCCTCGCATCTTCTGTCGCCTTGCAAACAAAAGCGAGAGCCGGCGGCGCCTATGTTCTGGAGGGCGGGATGGGGGATCGATGGGTCGATAGAGCCAACTTATTGATTATGTTGGCGGAGAGGGTGGGATTCGAACCCACGGTACGGGGTGAACCGTACACTTGCTTTCCAAGCAAGCGCCTTCGACCGCTCGGCCACCTCTCCGGCTCGTCAATCACGATCGCCTGCGCGCGCAGCGTAGCGGAACTCCGGCCGACTTCCAACCCGCCGAAAGGACGCCGGCCAACCCGCCGAAGTGCCCCGCCGCCGAGAACTGCTAAACTACGCCGGTCCGCGTCGGTCCCCCCGCGACGACCAGCCGTGAACCCCGTCAGGCCCGGAAGGGAGCAGCGGTAGCGGCCCGGTCGGGTGCCGGGGTAGGGCTGACGCGGATCTTGATTTTACGGCCCCGCGTTTCTTCTCGGGCCGACGGGCACAGGCGGAAATCCCGGACAGGGTTTGAGCAAAGGATTACGAGCGGCGCCGTGAGTTACACCGTCCTGGCAGTAAAGTGGCGCCCGCGGCGGTTCGAGGACCTCGTCGGGCAGCAGCACGTCGTCCAGGCGCTGGTGAATTCGCTCGCGGCCGGCAGGCTGCACCACGCTTACCTTTTCACCGGCACGCGCGGCGTCGGCAAGACCACCGTCGCGCGCATTCTGGCCAAGGCGCTGAACTGCGAGCAGGGCGTCGTCGCCGAGCCCTGCGGCGTCTGCGACGCCTGCACGTCCATCGATCAGGGGCGTTTCGTCGACCTGCTCGAGGTGGACGCGGCGTCGCGAACGAAGGTGGACGATACGCGCGAGCTGCTCGACAACGTGCAGTACGCGCCGTCGCGCGGCCGCTTCAAGGTGTACCTGATCGACGAGGTGCACATGCTGTCGAACCATTCCTTCAACGCGCTGCTGAAGACGCTCGAGGAGCCGCCGCCGCACGTCAAGTTCCTGCTCGCGACGACGGACCCGCAGAAGCTGCCGATCACGGTGCTGTCGCGCTGCCTGCAGTTCAAC